>JAAYNF010000016.1 GCA_012520975.1 Clostridiaceae bacterium
ACTCTGTCTCCGGCCTGAAGCCGGACACGCTTATCCACCGTTAACGGAGTTGTTAGGTAAATGACCCGGTCCTTTGCATCTTTTGTCATATAACCACACTCCCGTGGCGCACCGCATGGCAGCTGATGTTGACCGCAACCGGCAGACCGGCAATGTGCGTTGGCGCCTGCTCCACATTGACCGCCAATGCCGTAACCGTTCCGCCCAGCCCTCCCGGTCCGATTCCGGTCTTGTTGATCAACTGTAGGGCTTTGATTTCCAGTTGTTTGTATCTTTCGTCCGGACTTCTGGAAAAGACAGATCGGAGAGTGGCTCGCTTGGCCAGTCCGGCAACCGACTCAAAATCGCCGCCGATGCCCACGCCGACCACGATGGGCGGGCACGGGTTGGCGCCGGCTTTTTTTACGGTTTGGACGATAAAGTCGAGAACACCCGCCTCTCCGGCTGATGGTGCCATCATCCGGATCGCGCTCATGTTCTCGCTGCCAAAGCCCTTGGCCAAAGCTTCGATCCGGATTTGATCTCCTTGAACCAGGCGGGTATGAATGATCGCCGGTGTGTTATCTTCGGTATTTTTCCGCTCGTAGAGGGGATCCTCCACAATGGATTTGCGCAGATAACCCGCCGTGTAAGCTTCGCGAACGCCCTGATTAACCGCCTCTTCAAAGTTCCCTTCAATATGAACGTCCTGGCCGACTTCGACAAAAAGAATGGACATGCCGGTATCTTGGCAAACGCAATCTCCGGTTTTTCTGCATATCCGGTCATTGTCCAAAAGTTGACGAAGTATGGTCTTTCCTCTTTGACTTTTTTCCTGCTGCCAGGCTGATTCCATGGCGGTAGCAACATCATCGGCCAGCTTGCAGCTTATATCCAGAAAAATTTGCCGAACGGCATCGGTGATTGTTTTCGCATCAATTATTCGCACAAGGGTTCCTCTTTTTTATTGTTGATAGATAGGGAATCAATCCTACCATAACACAATTAAAACCACTTTTTCTTTTTAAAAATGATAATCGTCAGGACCACAAGCAGGACGCTGACCGCAATAACAGCCGGATAGCTCCAGAGCCAATGGTATTCCGGCATCTTCAAATTCATGCCATACCAGCCGGCAATTAGAGTCAACGGCAGAAAAATGACCGTCACCACGGTAAATAAACGCATCATGCGATTCAGGCTGATGTCGGTTTCGGCTTCATAAGATTCTCGTACCTGAATAACATATTCACGCAAAACCAATACGTTTTTTTGTAGCCTTTCGACCCGACGGGCGTAAAACCCAAAGACGTTGGCGTTTTCTTGGTCAATCGGGCTGCACTTCGCTTCTTGAATATCGTCTAAAATATGCAACAATTGCTCATAAAACCGCTTAAAGATCAAAAGTTCTTTTTGTAGCGCAAGGATGCTCCCCGGCCCTATATTCTGTTTGTTGGTGAGAATTTCGTTTTCCAACAACGCAATCTCATCTTCAATTCGCTCGTGTTGTTCCGTGTGGCCGGTTATGGTTTTCTCCATCAGCGCAACAAACAGATCGTTCTTACGCATTTGACAATCTTCGGCAAGGTCCGTTATTGCTTTAATAATGTTTGACGCTCGTTGCGTGTTTCCGTGGATAAACGCCATATTGTTTGGATCGACGGCAACACAGATTTTTTCCCCCGGCTCGGTCCGGTTGTCCGGGTCTAAAAACAAAAGACCAATGTAGTCAACCTGAGCTTGATGATCAAAGGTGAAAGATTTATTGCACAAGCACTGTTCAACAATGCTTGAATCCCATTGAAAAAGACCTTCTTCGGCTTGATTCAGTTCATTTACATTTAAAATGTAAACACACCGATCTGAGCCGGTAGTCGCTTCAACACCCTTTTGATCACGAAAATCATTTTTCTTCTCAACCAACATCAAACCACCTGCCTTAATCCCTGTCGGACAGGATCTTTCGAAAAAGAGCTTGCTCAGACCAGAGGTTTTCGCACGACAATTTAGGCTTCAGCACGCGGAGGTATCGCATCGGGCATCGGCATGCCGGATTCGATCGCAGGCAGATACCAGTCATAGTATCGGTAAGGCACATCCTCCGGATATTCTTCTTCGACATCATCCCAGCTTATTCCCCAAGGACGTATGTATATGCTGTAACTAAAGGTATCCTCGGGATTTTGCGGATCAACATAGTGACCTGAAATGCAAACCATCTGTTCAAAATCAGTCGAATCGGGGTCGACCTGCCAGTCCATGTGCTCCAACTCGGCATCCCAAAACCAACCTTCTTCGGAAATCAGGTAGCCTTCCATGAATCCGCCTTCGGAAATAACAGAAATACGGAGTTCCGCCATCAGTTCGTCAGCAGAGCCATCTTCGTCCCAAACAGCCATGTAGCCCTCGCCGTTTTCATCCAATTCGATCCGGACACAGCAGTCCCACCAATCGCCGGCCCAATCTTCATAGGTCTTTGTTCCGTCGGATATATACCACCAGCCGTACCAGTCGCCGGCCCAGAAATCCTGATATGCCGAAAAATCGACAGAAGGGGTTGTGGTGACCTCGGTAGTAGACTCTGTGGCGGGCTGCTCGGTAGTGGGTTCCATCGTTGGCAAGACCGCCCCTTCCTTGACAAAGGTCATGGTTATATCAACTCCGTAAAAATTCATGGTGATGACATCGTCTTCAAGGGTACCCTTGCTTTCCTGACCTTCGGCTCGCATCGTCAGCGTTTCACCCTTCAGCTTCCATCTCATTTTGACACGTTCACCATCAAGACAATAAATGCCTCGGCCGCCGGAACCCAGTTCGATGTAGTTTTCACCTTTGTCATAGATCGATTCAATGGGTTCCCAACCGAAGATGTTGACCTGATAGCCGACATATTTCCCGAGGACGGAATTGTCGGCGGCATCGTTTTTGCCGCCACAGGCCGCCAGAGACATCATCGTGGCGATTGCGAGTATTACCGTAAGGATTTTCTTCATTGTCTTCCTCCTAGAAGATCGTTTTTTGCGGATTATCATTGCAAATTGCCTGTTTATATTGCTCTGACGATCCTCCGGCCGTCCGGTTCCCGAAAGGGAATGAGCCTAGGAAACAACTTTCCACGTGTCAAGCGCCGAATCATATTGATAGATTGTACCCCAGCGATCGATCGTATAGAAAAACTCCCATATGTATGAATCTCCTATATCGGTTCCCAGCCAAACATCCCGGCACACGCTCCCATCGGCAAGCTCCGTTGTGTCGCCGGGGACCAAAACAGTCATGCCGTGTTCATGGACCAACGCTCCGGCCTCGGGAATCGCCGACAGCAAATATTCCATCAACTCTTGGTCTTCCATGACACCATAGTCAAGACCGCCCGGCATATCACCCAGCCTGAACCGGTATACAGGCGGCCACCCGATGCCATCCTCCGTATGCATATTGTCTCCCGAGGACAAATAGAGGTTGAAACCGGGCCTTACGCCTCCCCATTCAAATTCAACAAGGTATGTTCCCTGAATTGTTCGGGGCACATCTATAAGTTCCTCGCCTTCTTGCATCGACCAGTGCAGAGCCAAATCAAAAGCGATATTGCCGGCTCTTGCTCCCTGCAGGCCGTCTTCCGCCAGATAGACCTGATATTCGCCAACGTAGAGCTCGGTTGTTATGTCGGGCCAGCCTTTCTCCAACCGGGCCTCGCCTTGATTATCAAGGCACAGGTATGCGCTATAGCTATCTTCGGTTCGCAGGTTACAGCGCCAAATCCCGGAAAATGTAGACTGGAAATTGCAAGGATGTTTCAAATCATAGCGGACGCCGGCGTTGTCCTGCGCAAAAATGGACGTCTCTTTGTTGGAACCTTCCACCGTTGTTTCGTAAGAAAGCGAGACAATATTTTCCAGCCAAGGGATCTTGCCCATGCTGTGTATGGCCACATCCTCGCCTTCGAAAGGCCCGCCGATATACCAGCTGGGATCCGCCCACACCCATTCCAAGCTCCCGTCCTCCATTAAAAAAATGGCGATGGGAACGGCAATCCCCCAAGATTCGGTGTAGCTGGCGGCAAACCCCGACATTTGTCCGATACAAACCGTCTTTACGGTTCCGGAAAAGCCTTCCACCGGAAAGAATCGTGTTTGCTGGTCTCCCTCCGGAGTTGCAATGGTCTTCCAATCTAATGCTTCCGGTCGATCCGGCCAGTTTTTCGGATTAAATGCCAAACCAATCTTGCCATCGCTGATCTTGACGGTAACTAGGCCGTTCTCGTCGGAAAAGTAATCGGCGGTTTCCAATGGTGGATCGGTCTCTTTTTCGGTCTCGCTTTGGGTTGGTTGTGTCGATATTGAAGTCGTTATTTGGGTTTTCGGTCCCGGAAGACAACCGGAAAACAAAACAACCAAGACAAGTAAAATCGTTAAAACGAATTGTTTGACCATTTCTTTTCCTCAAATAACAGGCGTTTTTGTGCGTTCTTTTTCTTGATTAAAGTCCGAAAACCCCTGCAAACGGGGGTTTTCGGACAAATCATGGCGGAGAAGGAGGGATTTGAACCCTCGCTGGAGTTACCCCCACTAACAGTTTAGCAAACTGCCCCCTTCGGCCAACTTGGGTACTTCTCCATGCCGTCTATGTATGCACACAAAGCTGTGCTTTGCGGACTATCTCATGGCGGAGAGAGCGGGGTTCGAACCCGCGACAGACTTGCATCTGTGCCGGTTTTCAAGACCGGTGCCATCAACCAGCTCGACCATCTCTCCATTTTTTTGCATTGCCTTGCCATTTTACAATGACCGGTTGATGTTGTCAAATACTAGCTGCGAGTTCAAAACCCCGAGAATCAGGACCGATTTCGAGAGAAGTGTTTTTGCTTTGCATATGATAATTTTCGTGTTGTTTCGCCGAGGCTTTATTGTTTTATCGCGGTTTGGATGACTCGAGTTGCTCTAAAATCCGATCGAGATCGTCATTCGAGAAGTATGAGATTTGGATGTAGCCTTTTCCCTGTTTGTCTCTTAAGCGAACGCGTGTTCCCAATGATTTGGCCAAACGGTTTTCCACCTCTTTGATGCTCAGCTGATAAGCCGGCTCCGGTTGGACGGACTGTCGGGGTGGCGCTTGTAGTCGCTTTACCAGTTTTTCTGTTTCCCGGACGCTCAGGTCGCGCCTCATGACCTGTTGCGCAGCTTTAATCTGCAGCTCTGAATCGGGCAAGGCCAGCAATGTTCGGGCATGACCGGCTGTTAGTTCTTCATTAATGACGTGCTTTTTGATCTCTTCGGGTAAATTAAGCAAACGCAACGTATTGGCGATGGTCGGTCGAGAGCGCCCAACTATTGAGGAGATCTTCTCTTGCGTCATTTTGTGATCTTTGATCAGTTTTTCCAAAGCATAGGCTTCTTCCAAGGGATTCAAATCCTGTCGCTGAATATTTTCAATCAGGGCGTGTTCCAGAACTTGCTGGTCGGTTAGGTCACGAATAATGGCCGGAACAACGGTAAGCCCCGCCATCCGAGATGCTCGCCAACGACGTTCGCCGGCGACAATTTTGTATCCCTTTTGGGCCTTACAGACGATAATTGGCTGAATGACTCCTTTTTCCCGGATCGATGCCGCCAGATCCTCCAGTTTTTCTTTGTCAAAGGACTTGCGTGGTTGATCGGCATTGGGGCTAATATCATTGATTTTTAACTCGACTATCGAACCCTTTATGTTGTCCGACACATAATCGATGTTTTGGATTAAGGCTCCCAGCCCTTTGCCCAGCCCCCTTCCCGTTGCGCTCATTATTAATTCCCCCTTGCCCTACGGATTATTTCTTTTGCCAAAGCATCGTAACATGCCGCCCCTTTCGAGCGAGGATCATATTCCATGATAACCTTGCCAAAGCCGGGGGCTTCACTAAGCCTGACATTGCGCGGAATTATCGTCCGAAAAACCCGTTCGCCGAAATATCGCCGGACCTCTCCCGCCACTTGATGCGCCAATTGGGTCCTTGAATCAAACATGGTGATCACAACGCCAAAGATCGCCAAACTTGGATTAAGCCCGCGTTTAATTAAGGAAACCGTTTCCATTAGTTGTGTCAATCCTTCCAAAGCAAAATATTCACTTTGAATGGGTACCAATATTCCGTTGGCGGCGGATAAGGCATTAATCGTCAATAGGCCTAAAGAAGGCGGGCAATCAATTAAGATGAAGTCAAACTGACCTTCAACCTCGGTTAACGCCTGTTTAAGGATTGTTTCACGTGAAACAAAACCAACCAATTCGATTTCGGCACCGGCCAACTGGATATTTGCCGGGCACAAACGCAGGTTTTTACGTCCGACATCAAGCATCGCATCCGAAATGGCAACCGAATTAATTAAAACATCATAAATTGTTATTGCTTGAGCGTTTTTCTCCACACCAAAGCTGGAGGTGGCATTGCCTTGGGGATCCAAATCGATGAGCAACACCTTCTGTCCTTTAGCAGCAAGATAGGCGGCAATATTGACCGCCGTGGTTGTTTTGCCAACGCCACCCTTTTGATTCACAACAGCCAACAGATGCGACATGCAACACGCTCCTACCTTGTCGATGACTAGTATTCTATCACAGGCCCCTTAATAAAAACAGCCTCGACGACGGCACGTCAAGACTGTTCCGGGGTATTGCCTCGTCCTGTTTCACGTGAAACGATCAATCCCATTTAATGTATCAAATGTCGGCATGAGCAAATTTAGCGTTTTCCTGAATAAATTCTCTTCTCGGCTCAACCTTGTCGCCCATTAACAATGTAAATGTTTCATCAGCGGCTTGGGCATCCACCAGTTCGACCTGAATCAGTTTGCGCGTCTCGGGATTCATGGTTGTTTCCCACAATTGTTCCGAGCTCATTTCCCCCAATCCTTTATACCGCTGCAGCTTTGGGTCTTTCCATCCGGTTTTCTGCTTGATTTCCTCAACATCCTGTTCATTGTAAGCATAAAAGGACGTGTTGCCCTCGTATACGCGGAACAAGGGCGGGCAAGCAATATACACATGACCGGCTTCCACCAGCGGTCGCATATGGCGAAAGAGAAAGGTCAGCAAAAGCGTTCGGATATGCGAGCCGTCAACATCGGCGTCCGCCATCAATATAACTTTATGGTAACGAAGCTTTTCCAGATCAAAATCGGTACCGATGCCGGCGCCCAGCGCCAGTACGATCGGTAATAATTTCTCGTTGCCGTAAACCTTATCGATTCGAGCCTTCTCAACATTCAACATTTTACCCCAAAGGGGTAGAATCGCTTGATATTTCCTCTCTCGTCCGCCTTTGGCCGAACCACCCGCTGAATCACCTTCAACAATGAATAATTCGCAGAAAGTCGGATCTGTTTCCTGACAATCAGCCAGTTTTCCGGGCAGGGCATTGGATTCAAGAACATTCTTGCGTCTGGTCATGTCCCGAGCTTTGCGGGCGGCCTCCCGCGCATGGCTGGCCGAAAGGCATTTTTCAAGAATAGCCTTCGAGGTTGCCGGTGTTTCTTCCAGAAACGCAGCCAATTTATCATTAATGACGCTTTCGACCATGGTGCGTATTTCTGCATTGCCGAGTTTTGTCTTGGTCTGACCCTCAAACTGAGGAACCGGCAATTTGACGCTGATGATTGCGCCTAGGCCTTCGCGGACATCCTCGCCCTGCAGATTTTTGTCTGTCGGCTTCAAAAAATTATACTTTCGGGCATAATCATTAACCACTTTGGTCAAGGCTGATTTGAATCCGGTCAGGTGTGTACCGCCTTCGATGGTTGCAATGTTGTTGGCATAGGAGTAGACATTCTCAGCGTATGAGCCGTTGTACTGAATGGCAACCTCGACAAAGCAATCGTCATTTTGTGAGGCGATATAGATCGGCTTATGCAGGACGCCCTTGTGTTTGTTCAGATATTCAACAAAAGAAATAATCCCCCCATCGTAGTGGAGAACCCTCTCGACAGGTAGGTTGCCGCGATTGTCTTTGAGTCGAATGGTGACCTCTTTATTCAAAAAAGCCATTTCGCGGTAGCGGGTCAACATCATATTGAAATCATACTCGAAATCACCGAATATCTGATAATCCGGCTTAAAGCTTGTGGTTGTGCCGGTCGCTTCGCACGGTCCCACCTCTGTAAGCGGGCGGACGGTCAGCCCTCGTTCAAAACGTATATTGTATTGGCGATATTCGCGACAGACCGTGACTTCCATCCATTCGGACAACGCATTGACAACCGAGGCGCCGACTCCGTGAAGACCTCCGGAAAAACTGTACGCCCCGCCGCCGAATTTTCCGCCGGCATGCAGAATCGTGTGCACTACTTCAACCGTTGAGATTCCCATTTTAGGGTGAATCCCAACAGGGATACCGCTGCCGTTGTCAACGATCGTGACGGAGTTATCCGGATTAATCGTAATATCTATGGTATCGCAACGTCCGGCAAGCGCTTCATCCACCGAGTTGGCCACAATCTCGTAGATCAGGTGATGCAGACCTCGAGCCGAAGTGTCGCCGATGTACATGCCGGGACGCTTGCGAACAGCTTCAAGGCCCTCCAGAACCTGAATATCTTCTTCATCATACGAGCCGGTGCTGGTGGTATCCAAAAAATCATAGTCGCCATCCGAAAGATCGACAACCTGTTCGGTAAAATCATCGTCCGCTAAAGCTCGCGGATCATCAGCCAAATTAATGATTTCATCGATGTTTCCCTCGTTATTTTCATGCTGCAAGTTTTCAGCTCCCTGATCTGCAAATTTCATTTTTCACCATCCTAATATATCAACCGTCGATCAGATTCAATCTTAAACAACCCGGTCCAATGCCCTTTCTATGCGCCGGCGCAGGGTTGCCACCGAAATAGGAGTCAAATAAACCCGATCCAAGGTCACGACAAAAGACCTGGGTATCTCCGATGACACAACTTCCACGCGACCCGCCTCTTCTGCTTGACGGATGAAATCAATCGTTTCCTCAGAATCAACGGTCATCCACTCCATATCGAAGATTCCGACAATATATTTATCAGAAACCGTACTCTCCCCGCCAATGTGAATAAACATCACATGAATTTCCTTTCTTTTTCAAAAAGCAATTAAGAAAGATTAAATGACAGAGATTATGGGCAAGAGCCCACTTGATTATTGTACCATATTCAGGAGAAATAATCCACTGATTGAACCTGTCCCTGATTAACCAGAAAAAAGCCAAACTTCCTTAAAATATTGCAATCGTCGGGTGAATAACACGAATCCCGTTTCATATCATGGACAACCTGTCGTGCATCGGTACAGGTGACAAAAATCTGGGCATCATGGATGTTCTCCAACAACCTTTTTCGTCGGCTCTCATCAAGTTCTGACATGACATCGTCCAAAAGCAATACCGGCGGCTCACCGGTATCTTGCCGAACAATGGCCAGCTCCGCCAATTTAAGCGAAAGAGTTGCCGAACGCTGTTGTCCTTGCGAGGCAAAAAGTTTGACATGATCACCATCCAGAGCCAAATCAAGGTCGTCACGATGGGGACCTTGCCCGGTTGTTCCGCGCTCGATATCTTCGTTAACCATTGATTTAAGTTTATTAGAAAATAATTTATAAATCTCTTCTCTTTTGAAATCAGGCCTTATTCCGGCAACCGTTTTATATTTTACGTTTAACTTTTCTTTTCCGGAAGATAAGGCGGCATGGGATTGCTCCGCAATTTCATTGATGCGTTGAACATAGATCATGCGTTGTTCAATGATTGCTGCCGCCTTTTCGGCCAGCATCTGATTCCATACATCAATCTGAAGATTATTTTGTTTTTCTTGGGAGGTTTTTCCCGATTGACGATCATCCCGCATCATTTTTAAAAGGCGATTTCGCTGAATCAAAAAACGGGCATATTGCTGGATATCAGAAAAATAGGATGGACGAACCTGAGATATGAGTAAATCTAAAAATCGTCTGCGGGCAGCCGGACCTTCCTTGACCAATTGCAGGTCTTCCGGTGCGAAAATTACCGCATGAAATAAACCCATCAAATCAGCAATTCGATCCAATTTAATACCATTATGACGAACAATTCGCTGAGAACGTGTTCTTTGGGGATCTCCGGCAACGGCTTCCAAATACTCGATTTCAACCGCGCCTTCCGAACCATTAAAATAATTAAAATCGATTGCTACGCGATATTGATTGCAGCCGTGTCGAATTAATTCATGATCGCGGGCCGTCCGGTGCGATCTGGCACAGGTACACAAATAGATGGCTTCGAGAATGTTTGTTTTTCCTTGGGCGTTTTCGCCGTAAAAAACATTGACACCTGCTTCAGGCACGATGATCTGTTGTGTATAGTTACGAAAATCTTGAAGTTCTATCCTGCGAACGATCATATATAATCAGGTTTATCTGCGCAAAGGCAAAACCAGATAAGCAAATTCCTGACCGTCGATCGGTCTCAGAACACAAGGCCCCATGCTTCCATTGAATACAACCGATATCTCGTCTTCATCGATGACTTTGAGGGCGTCAATAAAGTACCGCGGGTTGAAATCGATATCAATCCTATTGCCGGTCATCGCCACCATTATTTCCTCGCGCAGGGTACCGATATCTGTGTTGGCACTAACCACCAGTGTTTCGTCGTCCGGCATGGTTAACCTGACCGGAAAACGCCGTTCTTCGCTGGTAATCACCAACGAGGCGCGCTCGATCGCGGCCAGCATGGCAGCCGGTGAAATGGTCATGGTTGTTTCGGCTGTTTGCGGTATTATGCCCTTATAATTCATGTATTCGCCTTGAATCAAGCGAGAGACCAATTTTACTTTTCCGGCATCAAATCGAATATGATTCTGCGACGGATAAATTTCGACCTTGGTATCATTCGCCTGCAGAATACGGCCCACCTCGCCGATAGCCCGCCCCGGAATGATGAATTTCATGGATGGCAGTTCTTCTTCCACCTGATTTCTGCGCAAGGCAAGTCTAAATCCGTCGATCGCAACCATTTCAATGGTTTTACCATCACAATTAAGAAAACAGCCATTAAGAATCGGCCGACTCTCATCGGTGCTGACAGCAAAAAGCGTTTGTCTAATCATATCCTTAAGAATATTTTGGTTAATTGAAACCGCTTGATTCTTTTCTACAACCGGGATTTTGGGATAATCTTCGGCTTTCATGCCTTTAATAGAGAAATGTGTACTGGAACACTCGATTTGCATCGACATGTTGGGCGTTGTTTCGATGTTGACGATATCATCAGGAAGCTTTCTGATAATGTCACCAAACATTCGAGCATTGACCACGATACTGCCGGCTTCGGAAACCGTGGCGTCAACCAGGCATTCTATTCCTGTTTCCAGATCATAGCCGGTCAGTTTAATACCGGTATCGGCCTCGATCAGAATACCATCAAGAACTGGTAGGGTAGAACGGGTTGCAACAGCTTTTTGAACAATGCTGACAGCCTCCATTAACCGATCTCTGGAACAGATGATTTTCATATTGTTATCCTCCTTGGTGTGGTTGGCCTGTTGTACATGTCTTATTAATTTTATCACTTTTCTTATTATATCGTGTGAATGTTGTTGAAAAGTCCGAAAAGTGGTTTGTGCCGGTCTTTTTGTCTGTTGATAACCTGTTGAAAAGGGTCTGGGAAAAACAGGGATTTTGTGGACAGTTTTTCCACAAAACAGTTTTCCACACAGTTTTCAAGGGTGTCCCTTCCACATATCCACACGGCTCCTGTGGAAAACAAAGCTGATGTTCGTTATACAGGTCGACTAATTGGCGATACGCTTCTTGATATCTTCGATTTCTTTCAGAAGGATATCATCTTTGGTAATGGCTTCGCTTACTTTGTTGCAGGAATGCATCACGGTCGTATGATCACGGTTTCCGAATTCATGACCGATCTGCGGCAAGGTCATGTTCAGAAGATTTCTGCACAAATACATGGCGACCTGTCTAGGGGCGGTTACCTCTCTGCTGCGGCGATTGGATTTCAGATCTTCGATTGTGACATGATAAAAGCGGGAAACCACATCCATGATGACGCCGCAATCGACCTTTTTCCCGCCCATGGGCTGGATAATATCTTTCAGTGCTTCGGAAGCCACATCGATTGTAATCGATCCGGCTAGGAGAGAGTAGCACAGAACCGTGTTGAAAGCGCCCTCCAGTTCACGAATGTTGGAAGCAATGTTGGTCGCGATATAGGCAAAAACATCTTCCGGAACGGTTACATGGCTGGCTTGGGCTCTGCGTTTGAGAATGGCGACCCGCGTCTCATAATCGGGGGGCTGAATATCAACGGTCAGTCCGCAGGCAAAACGCGTACGCAGTCGCTCTTCGAGAGAAACCAGGCTTTGCGGGGGCTTGTCGCAGGTCATGACGATGTTTTTCCCGGATTCGTACAGAGTATTGAAAGTGTGGAAAAACTCAATCTGCATTTGCTCCTTGCCTTCGATAAACTGAATATCATCAATCAGCAACATATCGGTATTACGATATTTGCTGCGGAAATCATCGTATTTATTTTCCTTGATGGCGTAAATAAACTCATTGACAAAGTGTTCGCACTGAACATACAGAACATTTTTGTTGGATTGACGGGACATAACGAAATTACCGATTGCATGCATCAAATGGGTTTTGCCGAGGCCGGATCCACCATAGAGAAAAAGAGGATTGAAGTTGCGGCCGACCGGCTTTTCGGCAACAGCAACACAGGCGGCATGAGCAAAGCGGTTGCCGCTGCCCACCACGAAGGATTCAAAACTGTATTGGGGATTGAGGCGGCTGTGGCTGTTTTGGCCGGGAAGATCGGTTTCGACGGGAATGCTTTGCGGCAGTCCCACCGGCTGGTGGGTCGCGGATTCCGGTTGTCCAACGATAATTTTGACCTCGTAGTCAATCGAAAAGGCGGTTTTGAGCGTGTTATGAATCAAAGGAACATATTGTTCCACAAAAGTTTTGTGAAAATCATTGGGTACCGAAAGGGTAAAGACACCTTGGTCGGCTGACAAGGGCTCCATCGGACGTATCCAGGTATTCATGCTGATTTCGGAAATTTCGCCCTCTAAGAGGCCGACGGCCCGCCGCCAGAGAGTTCGGACATCCGGATGCTCCATTATAAAATCCACCTCACTTCGAAAGTAAATCTATATTAGCAGATTCTCGGCAAATATTAAAGACGATAAGCCGCTTGAAAAAGGATATGTTATACTGGCTGCGTGAGGTGGAATCGCAATGGATTATGTCTTTTTTGCTTTTAACTCACTTTGCGTTTCGTTTTCGTTTCTGCTGGCATTCCAGTTGGCCGATCGTCGGAACAGGCAGTTGCATGTCTTTTTTTTCTTTCTGGCCGCCGCCGCGGGTTTTGGTTATTACTATCTGGAAAAAACATTCTTTGCCAAAAAAATTCTTCTTTACTACTTGGGTAACAGTCTGCCGCAAATCATCCTGCTTGTGCTGCTCGGCCTTTTCATTTGGAAAAGCAAGGCAACATGATGAATATGAATCTTCCGCCGGCCCGTCCCACCCACTTGATTTTAGATCTCGGCGGCGTGCTTGTTCGGCTTAACTCTGTCGCTTGGCTCTGGTCGGAGGCCGATCAATCGGAAACAATGACGGGGTCGGAACAGATCTGGCAGACCAGCACGACGGTCAAAGCATACGAGACCGGTCAAATCAAGGATTTGGAGACCTTCTACCGCGCCGCGCGCCATGAGATGGGAATCACAGTGGACAGAGCGACTTTTTTTGCTCGTTTCCCCGGTCTGATCGGCGAATTGTTTGCCGAAACCATTCCCGTGCTGACCCGCTTGCAAGCCGCCTATACCCTTTATCTGCTCTCCAATATAGGAGAGGCGCATTGGATTTATTGCCGCGATCAATTGGGGCTGGGCTCTTTTTTTCAACAGACCTTCTTGTCGTACGAAATGGGTGTTTTAAAGCCGGACCAACGAATTTTTCGGCAGATGCTGCAAAGCATCAATCAGCCTCTATCCAGCATCTGTTATTTTGATGACCGGCGGGAAAACATCGAAGAGGCGCTTCGATTGGGGATTTACGGCTTGGTGACCGAGGGAGCCGAGGCCCTGCAGGAACATCTTTACGGCCTCCGACTGCTTGAACCTTGATCCGGAGAGGCGAGTTTCGCGCCCTTACAACTTTTCTCGCGGCGATAAACCTGTTATGATAAGAAAAATCTGTATTTGGGAGCGAGAAACCCATGGAACCTTTGAAACTTGCCCTGATCGGCTGCGG
>JAAYNF010000129.1 GCA_012520975.1 Clostridiaceae bacterium
GTAGCAATAGCACGATTGTTAGTTCCGACTCCAAAACCTATTGTATAGATTTTGAGTTCATTTGGACCGTCATTATCTTTAAGATTATCTGCGATAACCCTCTTTGTTTCCATAGCCTGTTGTATCGTCCACCATACCGCTTCATTACTTTCAGTAGGATAATTTGGTTTTCTATTATCATGATTCGTTAAACTCTCATAGTAATAGCTTGGTGCTCCATCGCTCAGAAGGATGATGACAGGTATTCTTGATCTGTCGTTTCTGTTCAAAAGAGCGTTCTGAGCAACAAGGAATGCATTTTGGATGTTCGTGCCACTAGCTGTTTTTAAATTTCCAATTTTGCCTTTCAGAGCATTTATATCGTATGTAAAATCGTTGCTTAAAGTGGCAACACTATTAAAGGTAACAAGAGCCACACGGTTTCCTTCTACACCCAACAGTTTATCAACAGCACTTTGTGCAGCCGTTTTCATATTTTCAAGCTTAGAGTTTCTTCCGCTTCCCATTGACATGGAAGTATCCAGCATAAGCACAACATCTGCCCTCTCCCCGGGTACTTGATTGCCAATACTATACTTCTGTCCTGCCGCACTCAGTGTGATTTCAAATTCTCCATCATCTACATATTCGACACTCTTGTCTACCCAGATTTCTCCGTCTGACAGTGATGTACGAGGTTCGGTTTTGGTGTCTCCGTTTTTGCTTGTTTCGCCAATCTGTAATCCGGGAGCTAACGCACTTGCCGTTGCCGGGAGCATCCCGAAAAGGATGGACACTGCCATTATCAATGAGAAAATCTTTTTCTTTAATAAGAATTTACTTAATCCTTCTTTCATTATTTTTTCTCCTTTACAAATTTTTTTCAAATTTTGCAGTCGGACGATCATTATATACATTGCTTTAGCAATTTTAATATATATTTAGACTCCTGACTTTGCGTCCCCGACTTTCATCGGGTTTGCCATTTAAGAGTTTAATTCTTTTGCCTTGGCTAAGATGTGCAATACTGTTATGTAATAAAGACTTATATTTGAAGCACCACTCCTTTTCTCAAAATATTCTGATTGACATTCATAATAAATGTAGTAATTGCTATTTTTCTGTCGGTCCATTAAGCTGTAAACCAAGCCTTTGCGTCATCCCATGTTCTGAACGAACCAGCCTCCTTTTGGGTGGTCAGTGTCGCTTCATGCAACAGCTGCATCATCTCGAGTTCGCTTCGAAAATGGACCTTCTTTCCTGTATCAAGCCATTCGATGATGCCTTGCCAGCTATGATTTTCCTGGTGATGTATGGTAATCAGGAAATTCACGCCTCCGGGACTTGCCGTCTGCGCTGTCTGATGCTTTTTTGACATTTCCTGTTTCCTCCTTCGCTCTTACATTAAGAATCAGTGCATAATCAAATTATATTAACCTGCTGTGACATTTACGCGTAATTTCCGTTCCTTTTCCGTGACAAAAAAAGTGCCTGCCTATGGCAAGCACTTTTCTTCATTCAATATTTATACCTTATTCCTGTCAGGTCGTTTTGCTTTCTATGGATGGTA
>JAAYNF010000130.1 GCA_012520975.1 Clostridiaceae bacterium
CAATTCACGGTGGCCGAATCGGTTCCCGGCCGGGCGGTCGATGGCGAAACAGCGGCCGAGGCGGTCATCAGGAGCCTGGAAGGCAACAAACCGGTCGCCGATACCTTTTCGCTGCTTGGTACGATAATCGAGCCGGAACTGGACGCCGCCACTTTGAAATCGCGGCTCGGGCTTGTTTCCGAAGCCGTGACGACGGCTACCAATAATGCCAATCGCAATCATAACATCACCCTGATTTGCAGGGCTTTGAACGGTACTGTTCTGCAACCGGGAGAATCATTTTCCTTCAACGGTCGCGTCGGGCGTCGAACCGCTGCCAAAGGCTATCGTGAGGCCGGCGGCATCATCAACGGTATCTTGATCGATACGTTTGGCGGCGGGATCTGCCAACCAAACACAACCCTTTGCCAAGCCGTTCTCAAGGCGGATCTGCAGATCGATGAACGTCATCCGCACTCCTGGCCCAGTTCCTATACAACGCCGGGCTTGGACGCCACGGTCAGCTGGGGCGGCCCGGACTTTAAGTTTACCAACAACACGGAATATCCGATTGCAATTGTTGCCTGGTTCAGCAATCCGCGGGTTAATTTCCGGATTTACGGCCGTCTGTTTGAAGAAGGTGTCCGCATCGAGCTGGATACCAAGGTGACACAGGTCACGCCGGTCACGCGAGAGGCTGAAGTACGCTTTAATCCCAAACTGAGTCCGGGAGCCCGGGTCGAGCTGCGGAAAGCGTATACCGGCCAAAAGATAACCGCCTACAAAGTCTGGATCAAGAACGGTCGGGTCATTGAGCGGGAAGTTGCTTTCCACAGCAATTATCCGCCTTTGCATCAGATTCTTGAGGTCGGGCCCCCTCTCCCCACGCCATCGGAAACCTCTGAGCCGACGACCGGCGAGCCAACGACATCCGCTACGACGCCTGAACCTACGTCACCCGAAACCTCCGAGCCAACGACCGGTGAGCCAACGACGTCTGACCCGACGTCAGACGATTGAGCGGGTTAACATTTACCTTGCTCTTTTTGGGCAAGATAGGCGAAAACCTGATAGTCCGCCGGTAGTAATGCCATTTTTTGCGCGTCGGCCGCTGTTGCATATGTGGTGGCATCATGAGCTGTCAGAAGGAGATCCTGCTGTTTCAGCTGTGCTTCCAAGCAGGCCAGCACGATGCGCCGTTCGGGATAAGCATGGGTTAAGGCCAATATACGTTGCCCGATCAGGGCATCGGCTCCCAATTCTTCTTTTAATTCACGGGCGAGGGCCTCAGCAAGGGTCTCGCCTCTTTCAACTTTTCCACCCGGCAATTCCCACAAGCCGTTACCATGGCCGGGAGAACTGCGGCGGGCCAGCAACCAACTCTTTTGCCCTCGGATTTTCGGTCCGGCAATCAGGCCGGCGACAATCAGCATGGTTTCTGCTTGATCCGGCCATCGGATCCCTTTCTTATACATGTCGACGTGGGCGCTGTTTTGTCCGTGATCATCACTGCCCCCTGTGCATACCAAGTCCACGAGCCGTGCCGCTGCGGCGATTTCGGCCTGCTTTGCCGGCGCGGTACCCCCGTGGTAAGCCTCGACTCCCTGTAAGCCGATGGCTTTCAGGTTAGCCAAGCGCGTGAGCAATTCCGGAGAGACGATGGTTGTTCCGCATCCCCAGCCGTATTGCGCCGGATGGGCCAACACCGCTACCCCGCCGACCCGGCGGATTTGATTGATGGCTTCTGAAGCCCCCGGCCGACTGCGGGGAACATAGCCCGGTCGGCCCTCGTTCAGTAATTCGTCAAAGGCTGCCTGTATGTCGGGGAAAAAACCTTGATCCCTCAAAAGAATCGCGGCCTGCAGGCGCCCGATGGCTCCCGGGCCGGAATTTTCGAAATCTTGGTAACTGATCGGATAGCCAAGTTGGTTAAGCTTCCTGATCATGGTTTGATTCCGTTGTTGACGGCTTTGCCGCTGCTGCCGGAGAAAGGGCTCCAGCCGGTCAAATCCGCCGCGTGGGAAATAACCCAGCAAATGTAGTTCTTGATCTTGATCTTCGACCGCTAGCTCAACGCCGGGGATGAAATCAACAGGATGTCCACCGGCCTTTAAATGGCGTTGAAGGTGAGCCGCGGCCGGTTTAAGGCCGTCCAGCGTATCATGATCGGTGATGGCAAAAGCTTTGAGCTGCGCGTTTAATGCCCGGTCGACTACTTTCTCCGGAGAATCAGAGCCATCGGATCGATCGGTGTGTAAATGGAGATCACAACTGCCGGCGGCCGTGATTTGCCGCAATATATCCACTCCGGAAGAACGTGTCCGGCAAGTATATTCCGAGAAATGATCGAGGGATCGATCAGGCTTGAAACCCTGCAGCGCTAAATCAGATAGGTTACAGATTGTTTCCGTCGAATCGTGGCTCCAATCCGTCGGCCGGTTGAGCAACAGCAACCGGTTGAGCTGCGGAAAAAGTTGGCGGATTGTTTGACGGGTTGCCAGCAGCCAATAGTCTTTTGGACTGTCCAGATGATTGAAAAATGAGTGGTCGCTCATATCAAAGGATAATGCCGGCGTCCAGCCGTCGAGGGGTGATTCCTCAAACAGCCATGTCGGCGGGTTTTTCTCGAAAGGATGCACCAACAGCAGGGTTGTCAGCAATTGATGGACATCAGGTTGTTCAAGTTTGTGGCGAGGGGCCACGATGGCTTGCTCGCCGACCTGAAAAAGAATGCCTGTTACCATGGGAATGATCGTTCTCCTTGTCGATTGATTATCCTATAATTTTCGGGTAATTTCAACGCGCGCAGGGAGGCAGGCTTCAAGATCAGTTCAGCGTCCTGCGCAGATCAAAAATAATTGAATTCTCGTTGTTCGGAAATTCCACCACGATGGGGAAACACCGGTGGAAAAATTTTTCATCGACGATAAACTCCGGATGATGCCTTAAACCGTCATCCAACAAAAAATAATCAATGCCAAGATTTAAAGCCATTTCCTGAACGGCTGCAGAGTCGTTGCCGCAACCGGAAAAAAGCCGATTCTCCTGTTCCAGACGTCCGTCGGTGTCATGACCTGCCGACCAGGCGTAATAAGCATGGCCCAGCCAAGTGGCTCGTCCGGAAAGATAAAAAGAATGGTAGTGGTAGGGCGCCGAAACAAAAACCGCATCCGGTTCGGTATTGTCCATGATCCATTCGACCAAAGGAGAAGAACCGTCGATAGCGACTGTGCGTCGGCTGATATTGCGCAAAATGAGGACCTCCTGAATACCGGTGATCATCAAAACCAAGCCCAGCACGAGTGCCGCCAATCGACCGGCGATATGCAGCAGGGGGCGCCTGCGGGTAGAGGGCTTTGTCGCGTCTCGGAATCCGGTCCACAGTTTGATCAGGAAATCCGCCACGTAAATGTTCAAAAAAGCAAAGGTGATGAGAATATACTTGTGATTGACCGTGATGTCCGGGGTCAGGGAAATATGCATGGCAAAAATGAGCGGTAGAAAAAATGCCGCCGTCATAACTTTGCGTCGCCGGCCCGGCAGCCAGAAAATCGCCAAAGCCAGTGGAAGAAGCAGACCGGACATTTCCAAAAGATAAAGTAGACAACCGACCAATGTTTTGTCAGGGGCTATAAAACCCGGCTGGAATTTGGGCACGATCGAGACCTGGCCGGCAAACACCGAGGTTTGCACACCGGCGGCCAGCAGAACAGCCAAAGCAAAGAAGACGTAGGACAGCCGGTTTTCGGAAAAAACCGCGAGAACGACCAGCATGAGCAGGAGCGCCACCACCACGGCGCCATGAAAATACGGCAACAGCATACCCAGAACAATGGCCGCAATCATGCGTTTGCTGTCGGGTCGTCGTGGCAATTGCCAGCTTGCGCGTTGGAAAAACAACTGTTTGGGATGTTTAAGCAACATTAATCCGTTTTCCAGATCGGGCAGAAATAAGAAAAAAATCAGCAAGGCAACGGACAATCCGGGTAATAAATGACGTTGATTGGCGTAGACATTGACGGTCCATAATCCCCAAGCATCATTTGTCGTATTGCCGATAAATGTATCTTGACGTAGCAATGCCTGCAAAATGACCGACAAGCTGGTCGAGCCGCCGTATGATTGCAGCAAATCAGCCAGATGGGTGAAAAAAGCCAGAGAACTTCGCAAAAAGAGCAACAACGGAGCCAATAAAAAGGTCCATCGCTGGCCGGTCAGGCGAAGGGCCAGCAGACCAAGCAAAATACAGAAGGTCAGCAATCCCAAAAGGCTGGGGAGATTGATGGCCCAATCGAGAGGCAGGCCGAGATAATTGAGATTGCCGCACAGGAAAAAGAACATGAAGTGATAAGAAATTCCATCGTTGGCAAAATGTGGATATTGCGTCGGCCAGTTTCGCCCTTGGGAAAACGAGCTGACCAAAGCCGTGTGCGGAGCAAAATCGCTGAACACCGAATAACCGGCTCGATAAATGGTGCCGTCACGTCCAAAAGTTCCGTTCATCAGAAAGAGCCCCAGACTCAGGAAAAGCAAAACAGATAAAAGATAGAGGCGTGATGGCTTGGCTGAGATTGACCTGATCAAGGATGGCCACACACCGTCGGTTTGGGTCTCATATTGCGCCCACCGCGGTTTGGCGCCGTCTTGCCGCAGCCGGGCATGCCGCCATGCTTGTTGCAGTTTCGGACGGATCAGCCAGACAGAAAGTCCGGTCATAACCAGCACGTTGGCCGGGATGAGCGGGTGGATACCGGTGGGCAACACCAAGTTGAAAAGCGCAGCGAACACGTAAGTCAACCAAGTGATCGGCAGCAAACCCAACCAGAGCGCCGATGAAAAACGGAACAGAGCAACGGGCCAAGGAGAGGTCAAATCGGTCTGCCGCCATGCCGAAGGCGGCCGATTTAGCCTGTCAAACCAGCGATTACCCGACAGAAACGCCAGCAATAGCCATAGGAGGGCAATCATATTGCCTAAGCCTCGGATTTATCCGGTTGCCGATTGATATTGGTGCTGTCGGCAATGATATAACGTGGGCGACTTTTCACCTCCGTAAAAATTCGGTTGATGTAGATGCCGATCAAACCAAGACTGAGCATGATGCTGCCGCCGATCAACAGTTCCAGCATGATGACCGTCGTAAAACCCGAAGCCGCTCCACCGCTGAACCAAGTGACCAAGGTCTGAACCCCCAAGATCAAAAAAAACAGCAAAAGAATCATGCCCAGAAACGTAATGAATTGCAACGGGACGGCCGAAAAACCGGTGATGGCATTGATGCTGAGCTTGGCCAGTCGAAAAACCGACCATTTGCTGCCGCCGGCCTGTCGCGCGGCAACCTCAAAGGAGAAGGTCGCCCGCTTGTAGCCCAGCCAGGCAGAAAGCCCGCGAAAAAAAGTATCGTGCTCACCCAGTTTGCGCCATTGCTCGACAACCCGACGATCCAAAAGCTTAAAGTCAGAGGCATTGCGCAGATCATATCCGGAAAACCGGCGGAAAAGGCCATAAAAAATCCGCGCATTTATCCGACTGGCCAGGCTCTCTTTGCCACGGGTCAATTTGACGCCTTCAACGATGTCATAACCCTCTTGCCACAATCGAATCATTTCCGGAATATGCTCGGGAGGATGCTGAAGATCGCCATCCATCAGAATCACCGCATCGCCGGTGGCTTGGTCAAGTCCGGCGCAGATGGCGGCCTCCTTGCCGAAATTCCGGGAGAAATGCAGACCGATAATCCGAGAATCCTCCTGACCCGCTTCAACGATGATCGGCCAGGTTTGGTCACGGGAACCATCATCAATCAGGATCAATTCGAATTTCATACCGGTTTGCTCCAGAATGGGTAAAACCGCCTGCAAGGTGATGGGAATTTGCTGCTCCTCATTGTAGAAGGGTATCAATACCGACAGTTTCATGCCATAAACCTCCGAAATCATACCTTTACCTGATCATTCTACCATGAAGTAGCATTGATAAATATGCTCGCGGAGTATAAAATGTTAGGTGGCTTGCGAGCCGTTTGCCTAAAGGCTGACCAATTCATAGCAGGAGCGTGACTTTTCATGGCCAGAATACCGAAGAAAAATATCGAAGATATCAACGTGAAAGATAAACGGGTTATCGTACGGGTTGATTTCAATGTTCCCCTTGACAAAAACACCGGCAGCATTACCGACGATAAACGAATCCGCGCCGCCCTGCCCACGATATCGTATCTGGTGGGTCAACAGGCCAAAGTTATCTTGGTTTCTCATCTTGGCCGCCCGAAAGGCGGACCGGATGCCAAGCTTTCGCTAAAACCTGTTGCCCGGCGTTTGGCCGAACTGATCGGCCGACCGGTAACGCTGACATCCGATGTCATCGGCGAGGACGCCAAAGCCAAAACAGCATCGCTGAGGTCGGGGGAAATCCTGATGCTGGAAAATGTTCGTTTCCATCGGGAAGAGACCGAAAATGCTCCCGAATTTGCCCGAGAGCTGGCATCGATGGCGGATCTTTTTGTCAACGACGCTTTTGGCACCGCCCATCGCGCCCATGCCTCAACCGCCGGTTTGGCCGGCTTTTTGCCGGCGGTATCTGGTTACCTGATTCAGAAAGAACTTGATTTCATGGGCGGTGCCTTGGACGATCCCCGGCGTCCCTTTGTGGCTATTCTCGGCGGTGCCAAAGTTTCCGACAAAATCGGCGTGATAGAGAAGCTGATCACCAAAGTTGACACCCTGATCATCGGCGGCGGCATGTCTTATACTTTCCTTGCGGCCCAAGGTCATGGCGTTGGCACATCCCTTTGCGAGGTCGATAAGATCGACCTCGCCAAATCCTTGTTGGACAAAGCAGCTGCCGCCGGAGTTGAACTGCTGCTGCCGTCCGACACCCATATCGCGGATAAATTCGCAGCCGATGCCGAGAGTAAAATCGTACTGTCCACTTCAATTCCCGATGACTGGATGGGTCTGGACATCGGACCGGCGACCATCGCGAAATTCTCATCGGTCATCCATTCCGCCAAAACCGTGGTCTGGAACGGACCGATGGGGGTCTTTGAATTTGATAAATTCGCGCAAGGCACCCGTGGAATCGCCAAGGCCTTGGCCGAATCGGAGGCCGTTTCGATCATCGGCGGCGGTGATTCGGCCGCTGCAGTGGAGATCTTTGGATTTGCCGATTGCGTCACCCATATCTCAACCGGCGGGGGTGCTTCTCTTGAGTATCTGGAAGGGAAAATTCTCCCCGGAATTGATTGCTTGTTGGACAAAAATCCCCGCCGAACCTTTGCGGCAGGAAACTGGAAAATGAACAATGGTGTGCCGGACGATGCCGTTGGGCTGATTGAGGCCTTAAAACCTTTGGTTGTCAATGTCGAGGCGCAAATCGCCCTAGCGGTTCCGTTCACCGCTCTTGCCGCCGCACGGGAAGCAGCTGCCTACAGCAACATTAAAATTGCAGCCCAGAATTGCCACTGGGATGATTGTGGAGCTTATACCGGTGAAGTATCGGTTCACATGCTGGCTCAGATGCATGTGCCTTACGTGATCATCGGCCATTCCGAACGGCGTGAATATTTTTCAGAAACCAACCAAACGGTCAATGCAAAAGTCAAGGCGGCGCTTAACTGGGGTGTCCGGCCGATTGTTTGTTGCGGCGAGACCTTGGCCCAGCGAAGAGCCGGTGAAGCTTTCGACTTGGTGTCCGGCCAAATTCAGGCGGCTTTTCGGGATATACCCGCGGAAAAGGCCGATTTTGTCACGATCGCCTATGAACCGATTTGGGCCATCGGCACCGGCAAGGTGGCAACCGAAGAACAGGCGCAGGAGATCTGTTCATTGATTCGAGGCATCATTGCCGAAATCTATGACAATGAAATTGCCGATGAAATACGTATTTTGTACGGCGGCTCGGTCAATGCCAAGAACGCGGCCGGCCTTTTTGCTCAGCCGGATATTGATGGCGGTCTGGTTGGTGGCGCATCACTCAGGGCCGAAGAATTCAGTGTGATTTGCTTGGCCGGCCTTGCTTAAGCGCTGTCAACGGAAGGAGACCAGTGGATGACAATTCTTAGGAACAGACCGATTGCCCTCCTTGTTTTGGACGGTTTTGGTTACAACCCGTCGGACATTGGGAATGCTGTCAAAGCTGCTCGAACGCCCAATATTGACCGCTACCGTCAACATTTTCCCCATACCCTGATCAAAACCTCCGGTTTGGATGTCGGTCTGCCGGACGGACAGATGGGAAACTCCGAAGTTGGTCACACCAATATTGGTGCCGGTAGAATTGTCTATCAGGAGTTGACCCGGATCACGCAAGCCATCGAGGATGGGAATTTGGCGCGAAATCCGGTTTTGGCAGCCGCTTTGGGCAATTGCCACGAGCATGATTCCGCCCTTCATTTGCTCGGCTTGCTTTCGGACGGCGGAGTGCACAGCCACAACACGCATCTTTATGCTCTGCTGGAGATGGCTCGTCGATCCGGTCTCAAAAAAGTCTACGTTCACTGTTTTTATGATGGCCGTGATGTTCCGCCCGACTCCGGCAAGGGTTATACGGAAGAGCTGGAAGCGCAGCTTGCTGCGATTGGTGTGGGCGAGATTGCCACGATCATGGGCCGCTACTATGCCATGGACAGGGATAACCGCTGGGAGCGGGTCGAAAAAGCCTATCGCGCCATGGTATTGGGTGAAGGCGTTGCGGCCGATGATGCGGTTCAAGCGGTGGCTGCGTCCTATGAGGCGGGTGTGACGGACGAGTTTATCCTGCCAACGGTCATCCGGCGTGACGGTCTGCCGATCGCCACAATTGCCGCCCATGATTCCGTCATCTTCTTCAATTTTCGCCCGGACCGCGCCCGTGAAATTACCCGGTCTTTCATGCAGCCTGATTTTAGCGGATTTGAGCGTCCCAATGGCCAGATCCCCCTTTACTATGTAACCATGACCCAATACGATGTTTCGTTTGATCATTACCCCGGTCTGCATGTTGCCTACCGCCCGGAAAAACTGAACAATACTTTTGGCCAGTACATATCTGATTTGGGATTGACACAGCTTCGAATCGCCGAAACCGAAAAATATCCTCATGTAACCTTTTTCTTCAACGGAGGTACCGAATCCGAATATCCCGGTGAGGATCGTCTTCTGATTCCGTCCCCCAAGGTTGCCACTTATGATCTGCAGCCCGAGATGAGCGCACCGCAGGTCGCCGCCGAGGCGGTGCGCCGGATTGAATCGGAGCGATATGATGTCATTGTGCTTAATTTCGCCAATTGCGACATGGTTGGCCACACAGGCTTTTTTAAGGCCGCCGTTCAGGCCGTTGAAGCCGTCGATGAGGGTACCGGCCGCGTGGTTGATGCGGTTTTGGCCCAAGGCGGCATCGCCTTGATCACAGCCGATCACGGCAATGCCGAGCAGATGATTGATTCGGTTCGCAATGGTCCTCTTACGGCTCATACCAATCTGCCCGTTGAATTGATTGTTGCGGGAGCGGGCGACTTCAAGTTGCGCGAGGGCCGTTTAGCCGATCTGGCTCCAACCATGTTGGATCTGATGGGACTGCCGATACCGGCCGAAATGACCGGAAAAAGTCTGATAATCAAATAATTGCGGTTCTTGCGGAGGTTCCCGTGAATTCCCGTGAATTTGGCGCAATGCTGAATTCTCAGAATTCCCGTGAATTTGGCGCAATGCTTGCTTTCCGGTGATCTTTATGCTAGAATTGCGCTTGCGCGTTTTATTTGAAACGCAAGGAGGTGTTCAAATGGCGAAGTGTGATATCTGTCAAAAAGGCATATTTTTCGGCAGGAAAATCCGCATAACCCGTTCCCAGATTTCCCGCCGTGCGCTGACCCGGCAAAAGCCGAATATCCGCAAGGTCAAGGTTGTCGTCGACGGCGTTCCCACAACCAAACGTGTCTGCACCAGATGCCTCCGTTCCGGTTTGGTTCAGCGCGCCTGACCCGGTGATTGTATTGTTGCGTTGACCTTGAACCCTGGAGAAAATTTGCGGCTTTTTGAGGAACCGGCCACGGCCGGATCCTTTTTTTTCGGTTATAATTGCTGGAAATCAGTTGAATAATCTTCGCACAAACAGGATATTGTTTTGTAATTTCTGATCCTGTCTTATATCAATCAGTCGGATCGAAGTCTGGCCTGTGCCGGCATGGAGAACCTGATGATCAGCCACACAAATGGCCAGGTCCGCCGGCTGATTTTGGTCTTCTTGGTTGCCTTTTAAAAAGATCAGATCGCCGGGCAAAATAGCTGTCAGGTCATAGAGACCGGTTTGCTCATCGATTTCCAACCGGACGGGATTGCCCGATCCGGCCATATCTTCAAGGCGATGAGGCAATGAAAGGCCGTTGACCAGAGCCGCCAGCCGGGCGATACCAACCGTTGAGACGCCGTAAATCGACTGACCGTTCGGCAAATGCGTAATCTGGTTGAATGCCAAAGCCGTGCTGGAAAAATAGCGCTCACCGTCAGCCACCTGTTGAATCTGTCCGTCAGAAGCCAAAACAACCATGCCGCTTTCGCTGAGCCAGCCTATTTGGCCGTCCGGCAAAGCAACACGGGCGATCCCGTTGCCTCGGTAGTCGGCAAACAGCACGGTGCCCATCGGCACTTCGACCAACAAGGTTCCCTGCCGGGCATGCGAAAGGATCCGCTTGGTGGTCTCGGCCACCACCATCTTGTACTGGTAAAGACTTGGCTCAATCGCCTTACGGCCGTCGACCAGATCTGTTGTGCGCATAAATCCGGTCGTACCGTCGGCCAGCCGGATCGACACAAAGCCATAATGGCTGTCGTTTCCGGTCAGCCAGACCGGTTCATTGTATAGGGCTTGGGTTACGCGGTCGGCTTTTATGTCGCCTGCGGCAAAAACGTCGGCGACCGGTTTGAGCACGACCCGGACGTCCTGACCATAAAGAAACTTCACCGGCTCAGGATTGGTTGCCTTGTCACGGAAAAAGAAAGCCTGAAGACGATTGATGGCGGTGGGTGCGGCCCAAAACACCAGCAGAGCGACCAAAAGGAGGATGATCAAGGGAAGCAGCCAAGGCGGCAGGCCGGAACGCGGTTGCGTGACATAAAGGTTTTTCTCGGTCCGGCTCCAGTGCTCTTCGATTCTTTGCGCCGGCCGAAAACCCCTGCGTATTCTTTGCGCATTTAGGCGACGATCTCTTCTTTTTTGAAAAAAACTATGCTTGGACATCTTGAGACTCCGGTTCGGCCGGATCGCAGGTCAGCAGACAAAATGCCAGCGCCATATGGCGCTCGTGACTCAGGCTGATGGCGGTTGACAGCCCGTTTAATGCATCGAACACCTGAAGAGCACGGCCGGAAAGATGAATGTGTGGCGATCCGTCTGCAGCGCGTTTTATTTCGATGTCGGTCCAGGCGACACCCTGACGCCCGAACCCCGTACCCAAGGCCTTGGCGACGGCTTCTTTTGCGGCAAAACGAGCGGCAAGAGAAGCAGCGGCGGAATGGGTCAACCGACCTTCGCGAAGGCAATCGCTTTGTTCCTGCGATGTAAAGACCCGGTCGAGAAAAGGCGCCCCCAATCGCTTGATCGCATCGTGTATTCGGTTGATGTCAACCAAATCGGTTCCACAACGAAAAATCGGGAAATGAAAGGATGATGCGGGATTTTTTTTCATGACCGACCCTTTATTTTTCGTCGGCTCAACACCAGACGCACATCATCGCCGAAGAAGCGATAAACGGCGAATCCACCCATCAAACGGCTCAACAGGCGCTCGTCGTAAGTATCGCGCAAAGTGGCCGGATCGGCATTGCTGGATATGATGGTTTTTCGATCCGGAAGAGCGCGGGCATCAATGACCGATAACAAATCGGCGTAACGCGAGGCCGCACCGGCCTCGGTACCAAGATCATCGATCAGGAGCAGGTCGCAATTCATCAGACTGTCGTACAGTGCAACGGCTTTTTCCAAACGGACATTATCCGGGTTGAAGGTCGCCAACATGGTTCGATGCTCCTGTATAGCGGCAAATAGCTGTGGCGCAGGCATATAGAGCACGGAGCGACCCTGATTGAGCAATTCCCTTGCGATACAGGCCATCAGAAAGGTTTTGCCGGTTCCGGGCTTGCCCACAAATAATAGATTGCGCGTTTCAGGCTGGTCAAAAGCCGCAATAAAACGCCGGCTGGCCTGCTTGAGCCCGAGAATCTGCTGGCGTGGCGACAAATCTGATTGATAACGGCTCGGATCCGGTTGATCGGAAAAAAGCTCGGCATCAAAGGTGGCGAATGAATGGTTTTCTATTTGGCGCAAATTGGCATTGGCGCTCAAGAGGGGGATGAGGATTTTTCGATAACAGCTGCACCGTTGCTGCTGAATCATGCCGGTGTCTTGGCAAAGAGGGCAATCAAAGGCGATTCGGTCATAATGAGGATCAATTTTTGACTTCTGCAGCAACCGCAGACGTGTGGCCAAGAGGCGGTCCTTTTCGGCTGCGGCCCGGCGTGGACGGCCGGGGTCGATGGATTCCAGCAACAAGTCCGCACCGGCGGCGGCGATGGCATGATCCAGATCGGCCAGTTCCGGCAGACGGGCGTGCAGGGCGAGAACCCGTTGATCCCGCTCGAGTTCGGCTTGCTGCCGACGCCGTTCGTATTCTCGGGCCACCGCCCGCGCAATGGATGGCTGCATGATCATAACCTTTCTTTTTCGCCTGAATTCGAGAAAAAACGAACATCCGGGTCGGCTTCAAGATCACCGAGCTCCAGTTGTTGCGGATGGTTTTCAACCGGGGGCGCATGGCCTGTGGTTACATCTTCATAAAACTCGTTGAGAAAATCTTCGGTGTAGTTCCGTTGTTGGAAATTTCCGATGTTACCGGCTTTGGCATCTCCTTTGGCGGATGCGCCGATTTTGCCGAAGCGAGCGGCTTTATTTGCCTCATAGGCTTTGACCGCGGCCACATCCCGCAGCTGATGGGAAAACCATTCTGTCAAAATTCGGTCGACCACTTCCAGATTGGGATTGGAAAGACGTGTGGTTTTGCGCAAAGCCAAATCGATGATATCAAAATCATAATTGAACTGATCGACCCACCGCGCAACGATTTCCTCGTCGTACTCGGTCATTTGACGGCGCAGCTTGCGGCCCACTTTTTTGGCGGTTTTGCTGATGCGCTCATAGGAGAGAAAATAGGCGTTCAGGTCGGCGAAGGTGATGATGCCTCGGGCGGCCCAATTTTCAGCGACCTTGCTGATGTAGGCCTTGCTATCCAGCTTGTTCCGTCGGGCGCATTCCTGAAAAAGCGCGTAAATAACCTCCGGTTCAAATTTGTAGCGATCAAACCAAGTATCGATTTCCCCATACCAAGATGGCGACATCAATCCTTGGAAAAAGGTTTTGGCGATATCAGCCAGAAGCTTCTCGCGTATATCGAATTTTTGCTGAGATTCCGTGATTTCGGTGGGTGTCGACGCGGTTTTGGGCCGATAAATACGCTGGATCTCAGCAGCTTTGATATCCATGATTTCCACGCCGCGATTCCGGATCTGCACCAAATCGCGCGCCGCCAGCTCGAGCAGCGTGGCGCGGATGCTTTCCTCATCGGTTCCCAGACGCCGTGCCAGATCCTGCTCGTTGATGGAGCGGTTGGTTCGTGCCACCAGCAGCATAAAAACATAAAGCTTAACAGCCGGACCGCTCAGGGCCGGCAGATGTTCCGTAATAAAGATATCCGGAACAAGTGTGTCTGAGAGCAAAAGCTTTCTGCTTTCGTTGATCTGCATGACTGTCCTCCACGGATGTTAAAATGAAAAACCATCCTGATTTCAAACCGAAGGTCCAAACCTGCAGTTGTTGACCTTGACCGTTCATCACAGGTATTTATTATAACACGGTCATGCCCGTTTTCGAGGCATCTGTCGAATGCTTTCGGCGTGTTTCTCCGAGTCGTTCCGTAGCGCTTGAAAGGCCAGACTGGTCGTCCGGCCTTTTAGCCTCAACGGAAGGTCGAGATTGATTTTCCAAACCGAATCAGCCGTTGGCCAACCGTTGGTAGGATTGGTAACGCTCGCGGGCGTCTTCCCAAGCTTGCGAATAAATGGCGTCAACCCGTTCCGCATCATATTTTTGTGACAGCGACGAATAGCGGACTTCGCTGCGCAGGAAAGCCTTGAAATCGCCGGTCGGCTCTTTGGAATCCAGCACAAACGGGTTCTTCCCCTCGAGCTTGAGCGCCGGATTATAACGGTAAAGATGCCAGTAGCCGCATTCGACGGCGGCTTTTTCTTGACGTTGGCTGATGGTCATGCCGCCTCTGATTCCGTGATTGATGCAAGGTGAATAGGCGATAACCAGCGAAGGTCCATCCCAAGCTTCGGCTTCGCTTAGCGCTCGGATCAGCTGGTTCTGATTGGCGCCCATGGCGACCTGAGCAACATAAACATAGCCGTACACCATGGCCATCATCCCAAGGTCCTTTTTCTTAATGGCCTTGCCGCCGGCGGCAAATTGGGCGACGGCCCCGGTTGGTGTTGATTTAGACGCCTGGCCGCCTGTGTTGGAATAGACCTCGGTGTCCAGCACCAGCACATTGACGTTCTCGCCGGAGGCCAGAACATGGTCAAGGCCGCCATAACCGATATCATAAGCCCAGCCGTCACCTCCGATGATCCAACTGGAACGTTTGACAAAGTAGTCCTCCAAGCTAAGGATTGTTTGAGCGAGGCTGTCGGAGCAATTCCTCAGCGCTGCGGCCAATGCCGTGCTGACCTCGCGGGTTTTTTTGCTGTCCTGCATTGCGTCCAGCCAGGCGGTTGCGGCTGCTTCCATCTCGTCACCGGGCTTTTTTGCGATAAGTTCTTTTAGTTGGGCGGCGACGCGCGCGCGCAACTGTTTGACACCAAGATGCATACCCAAGCCATGTTCGGCATTGTCTTCAAACAGGGAATTGGCCCATGTGGGTCCAAAGCCGTCTCGATTAGGCGCGTAAGGCATACAGGGCGCCGAACCGCCATAGATGGAAGAACAGCCGGTGGCATTGGAAATCTGCATCCGATCACCGAACAGCTGGGTTATCAGTTTAAGATACGGTGTTTCGCCGCACCCGGCGCAGGCGCCGGAGAATTCAAAGAGGGGTTGCTCGAACTGACTGCCCTTGACGGTTTCTTTGTTCATCGGATTGGGCTTAACGGACAATGTCTGCGCAAAATCCCAATTGTCTGCCTGGACCATGTTTTCCGCGAGGGGTTTCAAGACCAGTGCTTTTTCCCTAGCCGGACAGGTTTCAACGCAGGAGCCGCAGCCTGTGCAGTCCATGGCGGAAACCTGTATGCGGTACTGATAGGAATCATAAGGTTTCATGCCTTTTTTGCTGACGAAGGAGTCCGGCGCCTTGGCGGCTTCCTCTTCGGTGAGCAGGAACGGTCGGATGACCGCATGAGGGCAGACATAGGAACACTGATTGCACTGGATGCAATTACCCTCAAGCCAAATGGGTATATTAACGGCTATCATGCGTTTTTCATATTGGCTTGTCCCCTGCGGGAAGGTTCCATCCTCACGACCGGAAAAGGCGCTGACCGGCAGCTCATCGCCCCGCTGCGCGTTCATGACATCGGCAACATCACGGATGAAATCCGGTACGTTTCTCAGTTCTGTCGGCTCATCGGCCGAGCCCGCCCAAGATTCGGGGACCTCAACCGCCTGCACGGCATTAATGCCGGCATCGACAGCGGCGAAGTTCATATTGACGATCTCTTCTCCCTTGGAGCCATAGGACTTGACAATGGCCATTTTCATGTATTCGACGGCATCGTCGACCGGAATGACATTGGCCAGCTTGAAGAAAGCCGCTTGGCAGATCGTGTTGATGCGACCGCCCAGTCCGATGCTCATCGCCAACGAAACCGCATCAATGATGTAAAATTTAATCTTGTTTCGGGCCAAGAAGCGTTTGACCGCACCCGGCAAACTTTTCTCCAATTCTTCTCCGGTCCATTGCGTGTTGAGCAAGAAGACCCCACCCGGTTTGAGCGGTTTCAGCATATCGTATTTGTTGATGTACGATTGGTTGTGGCAGGCGATAAAATCGGCTTTGTTCACCAAATATGTCGAGCGAATCGGATGTTTGCCGAAACGCAGATCGGAGATGGTCACGCCACCGGATTTTTTTGAGTCATAGGAAAAATAAGCCTGAACATACAGATCGGTATGATCGCCGATGATTGTAATTGAGTTTTTGTTGGCGCCGACGGTTCCGTCCGCGCCAAGACCCCAGAAACGGCAGGCAATGGTGTCCGGGTGGGCAACATCGATGGTTTCATCAAGGGGTAAAGAGAGGTGGGTGACATCATCGACGATTCCAATGGTAAAACCGTTCAGAGGCGCAGAGGCGTTCAGGTTTTTATAAACAGCCAGGAATTGGTCGGGGGTGGTGTCTTTCGAACCAAGACCATAACGGCCGCCAACAATAAGCGGAGCATTGTCTCGGCCGGCGTACGCAGAACAAACATCAATGTAAAGGGGTTCTCCTGTGGCGCCGGGTTCTTTGGTCCGGTCCAGAACGGCAATTTTTTTGACACTGGCCGGAATGGCCGCCAGCAACTTCTCGATGGAAAACGGACGGTAGAGATGAACCTTGACCAGCCCGACTTTTTCGTCACGAGCGTTGAGAAAATCAATGGTTTCCTCAATGGCCTCGCAGGCTGAGCCCATGCAGATGATTATGCGATCGGCATCCGGCGCGCCATAGTAGTTAAACAATTGGTAGTTGCGGCCGGTCAGCCGATTGATTTCATTCATGTAGTGTTCGACAATGGCCGGCAGCGCATCGTAGAATGGATTGCTGGCTTCCCGGGCCTGGAAAAAAATATCCGGATTTTGTGCCGATCCGCGCAAAACCGGACGATTGGGCGACAATCCGCGACTGCGGAAAGCCTGGACGGCCTCCATGTCCACAAGCTTGGCCAGATCATCGTAATCCTGAACCTCGATTTTTTGGATTTCGTGAGAGGTTCTGAAGCCATCGAAAAAGTGCAGGAAAGGCACTCGCCCTTTGATGGCGGCAAGGTGAGCCACCGCGGCCAGATCCGCGGCTTCTTGAACACCGGAGGAGGCCAACAAAGCAAATCCGGTCTGCCGGCAGGCCATAACGTCACTGTGGTCGCCGAAAATAGAAAGAGCATGGCTGGCCAGAGAACGGGCGGTTACATGAAAAACGGCAGGCAAGAGTTCGCCGGACATTTTGTACATGTTGGGAATCATAAGAAGAAGACCTTGAGACGCGGTATAGGTCGTGGTCAAAGCGCCGGTCGCAAGAGAGCCGTGAACAACAGCCGCGGCACCGCCTTCAGACTGCATCTCAATCACATCGACCGTTTGTCCGAAAATGTTTTTTCTGCCTTCCTGTGCCCAGCTGTCCGTGTAATCGGCCATTGGCGATGACGGGGTAATCGGATAAATGCCGGCGACCTCAGTAAAAGCATAAGAGGTGTACGCTGCGGCAGCATTGCCATCAACGGTCATGTATTTTTTGTCTTTTGTCATGAATTAATCTCCTTTTATCAATCTGTTGCACGCGCAGCGCAAGCCTTAATGAACCAACGTGTATTATAACACAGAAGAAAAGGCGTGAAAAGGAGACCGCCGGACACTTTGGCCGAGGGTTCGGCCCTGCTGGCGGCTGTGGCAAACGGATCTTTTATACTTGTCAATCAACCGGCTTCTTCCGATGGGATTTGCTCAGGAACGTTACCGGTTAAACCGTTTCGGATGGCTTTGGTCGGGCAGACGGACAGGCATTCGCCGCAATGGGTGCATTGATCCGGGTCGATAACCGCCAAGGGGCCATCCATGGTGATGGCGCCATATTTACAGGCTTTGAAACATCTTTGGCAGCCGATACAGCCGACTTTACAGTGCTTGTGTGTCTGAATGCCGGGCCACTTATTACGGCAACGGACGGTATAGGCATTCAAATGTTTGGGTATAATCCGGATTAATTCCTTAGGGCAGGTTTTGACGCACATGCCACAGGCGGTGCATTTGCTGCTGTCGATGACGGCGATGCCGTCGACGATCCCAATGGCGCCAAATTGACAAACCGCAATGCAATCACCAAATCCCAAGCAGCCGTACGCGCAGGAATTAGGTCCGGTGAAAAGGCCGGCCGCTGCGATGCAGGTTGGCGTACCTGCATATTCATAGCGTTTATTGGTGTTTTCCGTCGTACCCTGACAAAACACCTGAGCGGTCTCGGGTATAAAGTCCGGTTTGGCCAGGCCCAAGAGCTCGGCCAGCTCTTCCGCCATATCCGGCCCGCCGACCGGACAGCGACCGGCATTCGGTTCTCCTTGAGCCAAAGCATCGGCATAGGCCTCGCAGCCACTGAAACCGCAGGCTCCGCAATTGGCGCCGGGGAGCAGCGCTTTGATGGATTCCAACTTTTCATCAACCGGCACGTCGAAAAACTTGGCCGTAATCACGATCACCACGCCCAGAATCAAGGCGATACCGCCGCCGATGGCAATCGGAATCATGATGTCGGACAGAACAGATAAAAAAACAAGAGCAATTGCGGACATAGGCTACTCCTTTGGCTGCGGATCCAATCTGCTCAACCGAACAAGCGTTCGATCAGGCCCTTAAATCCGAAAAAAGAAATCGAGACCAGCGAGGCTGCGACCAAGGTGATCGGCAGGCCTTTCAGCGTTTGAGGAATGTCGGCTTTGTCCAACCGGCTGCGGACACCGGCAAAGAGGAACAAGGCCAGCATAAAGCCCAGTCCGGCGCCCAGAGCGTTGACCAGAGATTGGAGAAAGGTGTATCCCTCATCGATGTTGAGGATGGCCACACCGAGAATGGCACAGTTTGTGGTGATCAACGGCAGATAGATTCCCAGTGCTTGGTAGAGGGAAGGGATCGATTTTTTCAGAATCGTTTCGATGATCTGGACCAAAGCGGCAATGATCAGGATAAATACGATGGTCTGTAGATAGCCAAATCCGAGGGGCTCCAGCAGAAAAGTGTAAATCGGCCACGTGAAACCCGATGCCAAGACCAATACGGCGATAACAGCCGTGCTCATGCCCATGGCGGTCTTCAAATTGTTGGAGACTCCTAAAAAGGGGCAGATGCCAAGAAAACGTGACAGGACAAAGTTATTGACCAAAATGGCACTAAATAAAATGATCAGCATTTCTTTCATGCTTGTGCCCCTCCTTCTTCATTTTCCGCCGTTTGGGCTTGATCAGGCTTCGGTTCGGTCTGTTCTTCCGTTCTTTCGTTGACCGCTGTTTTGCCACCGGAACCGGAGCCGAGGCCGCAGCCGCCGCAAAGGGCACAGACGGAGGGATCACTGATGAATTCGGAACAGAGCGCGTTGCCGGATGCGCTGCTTTTGGTAAATTTTTCGGACAATTTCTGGGACAGGGCGATCAGCATACCAAAGACAAAAAATCCACCTGGCGGGAGAATAAAAATCAGTACCGGTTGAAAATATCCGCCGGCCGACAAGAGCGGCAATGGAATGTCCAGGAAAGATCCGTTGCCGAAAAATTCGCGGATGGTGCCCATCAAGAACAAAGCGGCGGTAAATCCGATTCCCATGCCCAGACCATCGATGATCGAAGGCAAAGCGGAGTTTTTACTGGCGAACATTTCGGCCCGGGCCAAAATGATGCAGTTGACGGTAATCAAGGGAATAAAGATGCCCAGTGATTCGTTCAGCCTGGGCAGATAGGCCTGCATCAGCAGTTGGACAATGGTTACGAAGCCGGCGATAATCGTGATAAAAGCCGGAATACGGACTTTTTCGGGAATGACTTTGCGCAGGAGAGAAATAACCAGGTTCGAGCCGATAAGGACAAAGGTCGCAGCCAGGCCCATGGCCAAGCCGTTGCTGGCCGACGTGGTGACCGCCAAAGTCGGGCAGGTTCCCAGAACAAGACGTAAAACCGGATTCTCGATAACCAGACCTTTGGTGAATTCCTTGCCGAGCGGGACTTTTTTACGAGCCATGAGAAGGCACCTCCGCGAGATGTTCAAGATAATAGTCCACAGCGACAGTGACCGCCGTATTGACCGCCTTGGATGAAATCGTGGCACCGACAACCGCATCGATGGCGACCTGATTCGTACCGGCGTCGGCAAGAGCAAAACCGCGGTCAACCTTTTGGTCAAGGTATTGCGCGATAAACGATGAGTCGGCTGCTTTTTTCCCAAGCCCGGGGGTTTCGTCATTGTTCAACACTTTAATGCCGCTGATTTTTTGATCGGAATCGATGGCCAGCATCACCGGCACCTGACCGCCGTAACCGCGGGTGCCGGCTACCAGGAGCCAGGCAATGGTTTCACCATCTTCATCGATGGCCCGATAGGCTTCGATCAACCCGTCGGCGGCAGCCCCCGGATCCAGCTGGACCTCAGTGAAGGCAACCGCTTGGGGAACAATCAGGCGGCGGTTGGCGTTGGCGCTGATTTCTTCCTGCAAATCGCGTGCCTCCCGGGTCAGGCTGAATGTCAGCGCGACCAGCCCGGTGGTGATTAGGCAGATCAGGAAAAGATAGACAGCCGGCAAAATCCAGTTATTTTTTTGCATGCTTCAATCCTCCTCCGAATTGGACCGGTCGAGTCCAGCGATCCAGATGTGGAACCAGAATGTTCATCAGCAGGATTGAGAATGATACGCCTTCGACCATTCCGCCGAACAAGCGGATCAGGCCGGTCAGCAGACCGCAGCCAAGGCCGTAGATGATTTTGCCTTTGTTGGTCAGCGGAGAGGTAACATAATCGGTGGCCATGAAAAAGGCACCGAGGATAAGGCCGCCGGACAACAAGTGGTACAAAGGATCTTGTCCGCCTATGGCAACCATGATCGCCACCGTTGCCAGATAGAATAGTGGGATCCAGGCCGTAATGACCCTACGGATCAAGAGATAAACCGCGCCGGTCAGCAAGGCCAAAATGCAAACCTCGCCGATGCAGCCGGCTTTTCCTCTTCCGAGAAACAAATCCAAATAATCGGGTAACGGAACAAACTGGTTTCTGAGCATGGCCAGCGGGGTGGCTGATGAGACAAGATCCGTGCCCGGGGCGGTCGCGGGAGCGACAAACAGGGTCATGGCCGCGGGGAAGGAAATGGTCAGGATAATCCGGGCGGCCAAGGCGGGATTGACAAAGTTTTGGCCGAGCCCGCCGAACATCTGCTTGACAACCACAATGGCGATCAGCGAGCCGATGACCGGCAGATAGATGGGTACGGTCGCCGGCATATTAAAGGCCACCAACATGCCGGTGATGACAGCGCTGAAATCACCAATGGTTTGCGGCCTTTTCATGATTCGTCGGCTGATAAACTCAAAGAGCACGGCCGAACCGACAGCCACGGCCACGACAACGGCAGCCCGATAACCAAAATAGACGATCGATGCGATCAGGGCCGGACAAAGCGCGATCACCACATCCAACATCAAACGACGGGTGGTGACCGGGTCGCGAATGTGCGGCGATGAAGAAACGTGAAGCCTCATTTCTGGGTTGCCTCCTTTTTGACGGCTTGGGCGGCGGCTTTGCCGTCGGCCATACGTACGGCGGCCTTGCCGTTGCGGATGCTTTGCACCAAAAAACGTTTGGCCGGGCAGACGTAGGTGCAGCTTCCGCATTCGATACAATCCATGACATGATATGCCCGGAG
>JAAYNF010000131.1 GCA_012520975.1 Clostridiaceae bacterium
AAATGAAAAAAAGAAGCGGTATTATTACAAGTAAAGAAGTAAATGACTCTGATATTCCTACGATATATCTTACACGAATGGTTGAAAAAGGTGAGATTATTAGAGCAGATAGAGGAATATACATCCTCCCGGACGGAGATTATGATGAATATTATTTTTTTCATAAAAGGTATAAAGTTGCTGTTTTTTCCTATGTATCCGCTCTGTATCTCCATCAATTTACAGACATAATCCCGGGGGAAATCGAAATTACAGTGTATAAAGGATATAATCCTCACCGCATAGCCGGAAATGTAAGGGTTCACTATGTAACAAAATCAATTCACAATTTGGGCGTTACGGAACGTAAAACTATTTTGGGAAATACTGTAAAAGTCTACGATTTAGAAAGAACTGTTTGTGACCTCGTTAAAGATAGAGATGAAATAGAAACGGAATTGTTTTCTAAAACCATAAACAAATATGTTCGTGATAAAAATAAGGATTTGAATAAACTATATGCGTATTCCAAACAAATGAAAATATATGAAAAAGTAAGAGAAATTTTAGAGGTGGTTTATAAATAAAAATAAGCTTAGAGCAGAATGCCAAAAACTGTCAAAAGAAACAGGGCTTAGCTTTAATGCGATTCAAACACATTATTTTTTGGAAAGCATCTTGGAAAAGATAGCGGATAGTGATGAGAGTGAAAATTTTATTTTCAAAGGCGGATTTTTGCTTGCAAATGTAATTGGAATTAGGCAAAGGAGCACGGTAGATATTGATCTCTCGATAAGGCGATTCTCACTTACGGAAGAAAATATAAAAAATAAATTAGCAAAGATTCTTCAAAGCGGCAAAGATAACGGAATTATTTATGAAATTCAAAAAATTGAAGAAATTCACACAGAAGACGAATATGGAGGATATAGAATTAAGGTTCTTTGCAGATTGGAAAATATAAGACAGATTGTTCCGCTTGATATAGCAACAGGAGACCCGATTACTCCAAATGAAATATCTTATGAGTACAAAAGTATTTTTAGTAATAGAATTTTTGAGATTTGTGCCTACAATGTAGAAACAATGCTTGCCGAGAAGATTCAAACGGTCTATCAAAGAGGAGTTTTTAACAGCAGGAGTAAGGATTTTTATGATATTTATATTTTATACCATCTGAGAAAAAAAGAAATAGACTTTGAAAGTCTAAAAAGAGCTTGCCAAAATACATTCAAGTACAGAAACACGGATTTTAACACAGAGCACATTCTTGATGTGTTGCAGGATTTAAAAGATGAAGAAGATCTTAAAATCAGATGGAAAAGTTATCAAAAACGCTTCAGCTATGCGGAAGAAATTAGTTTTGAAGATGTAATAGGCACAGCAGTAAAAGTAATAGAAAATATAAGATAACACACTAAAACATGCACAAGTAATCGGGGTAAAAGATAGGAAATGGCAGATTCCTCAACTGCAACTTTTTTATTTACATCCATTATTGTGTTTTTTCAAATGGTTTTTTAACTTTTCATCTAAAAATGTTTCGCCAAAAGTTTTGCCATATCTAAATTTCTTTGAAATCGCTTGATTTTCACCTTATAATCGCATATTATTAAACCAAGAGGTGAAAATATGATAAAAACAACATCAATGCTTTTGGAAGAATTAGAAGAATATGCCTCTCCTAAGTCAAAGCTATCGCGCATGGTAAAGCGTGGTGAGTGCTTTCCTATTACAAAGGGGCTTTATGAAACCGACCCTAATACGCCGCCCCATCTGCTTGCAGGCAGTATTTACGGCCCATCTTACATTTCTTTTGAATTTGCACTAAGCTACTACGGACTTATCCCTGAAGCGGTATATACCGTCACCTGCGCCACCTTTGAAAAGAAAAAGAAAAAAAAGTACGAAACATCCTTCGGAACATTTACTTATCGTGATGTGCCATCGAAGGCATTCCCATTGGGGATTAGATTGGTTCAGGAAGGAGATTACTTCTATCGGATCGCAAATCCGGAAAAGGCATTGTGCGACCAGCTTTATAAGATTCCTCCGGTACCCAACATAAAGGAACTGATGCTGCTTTTAACGGAAGATTTACGGATTGAAGAAACTGAACTTAAAAAGGTGGATAAAAGCAAGATTTGTGACTACAGCAAAGCATATCGCACCACAAACATCAAGAAACTATGCTCGCTTTTAAGGAGATTCTGATATGAGCGCAATTATTGAAAAAATGCTAAAAAACTACAATGTAGAAAATTTATATGACAAGAAAAATGCCATGAAGGAGATTATGCAGGAAATCGTGCTGTGCGGTTTATCCCGCGCCGGTTTCTTTAAAAAGGCGGCGTTTTATGGCGGAACCGCCCTCAGAATCTTTCATGGTCTTGATCGTTTCTCGGAAGATTTGGATTTTTCGCTGGAAACGGAAGAACCGGATTTTGACTTGACATCTTACTTTCCTGTGCTTGAAAAGGAAGTAAAATCATTCGGACTGAACATGGACATTCAGGAAATAGGAAAAACAAAAGAAAGTACAATCCATTCCGCATTTCTTAAAGGAAACACGAAAGAGCACCTTCTGCTGTTCTATGCAGATGAGGCACTTGCGGGAAAGGTGGCAAAAAACGAGGTGATAAAGATAAAGTTTGAAATTGATGTTAAGCCTCCCGCCTTTGCCACGTTTGAACACAAATATCGGTTGCTGCCCGTACCCTACGAAGTGAAATTATACGATATTCCTTCTCTTTTTGCCGGAAAAATTCATGCGGTAATATGCCGTGCGTGGCGTAGCCGTATTAAAGGCAGAGACCTTTATGACTATGTTTTTTATCTTTCAATAGGTGCTGCGGTAAATCAAAAGCATCTCCGGGAACGACTTATTGACTCCGGATACATTTCCGCTGATACGGACTGTTCTCTTAACGATATAAAAAAGATGCTTTCAGAACGTTTTGACAACATTGATTTTGTGCAGGCCGGACGGGATGTTGTTCCGTTTATCAGAAACACTTCTGTTCTTGATGTTTGGAGTGCAGACTTCTTCAAGCAAATCACGGAGAGGCTTACAGCAATATAATATTTCCGTCAAAATTTAAACATTTCCATATAAAGCGCCCGAAATGCCGCTCTAATTATTTGCCCAAAAGGCGGAATACACATGCCAAGCGAATTGCAAACTTATATGCAGATGGCACAATTCAACAGACAATGTCTGCTGAATCGAATAACTTATCTGTTGCAAATACGAAATAACTAGACAAATGCGGTTATGAGTGTAAATGCGGAATTCTCGAGAGGTTTTCGCAGAGTACCACCCAAGAAATAAAATTTAATGATCCTATCACTCACAGTTTGAATGCGAGTATCGTTACAGCATTTTTCACAATAAGATCACAGTAAAGTACAATGAAATCAAATAAAAAGAAATCAGAGTTGTCAAATACGACAACTCTGATGATGGTGCGGACGACAGGACTTGAACCTGCATGCTTTCGCACTGGAACCTAAATCCAGCGTGTCTGCCAATTCCACCACGTCCGCGCGCATGGACGATTATACAATACGAAGGTTCGGATCGTCCAGTTGTTCTAATCAGGAAAATGCGTTATGTGCGTTAGGAAAATGCGTTACCCTAATTGCGTTATGCGTTAATCTTCAGCATCGGGACTTGGCTGCGTATCGGTTGACGATTTTTTCGTCTTTTGCTGTCGCTTGAGCATTAAATAACCAAAAACGGACACGATCAGCGCACTGACAGCATCGACGATCAAATCCTCCATGGTGTCGTGAAGCGCCGCGGAGCCGACCAGTTGGGTTCCATCAGCCAGCATATATTTTTGCATATTGAGACCAAGGATCCGATCCACGACAAACTCATAAATTTCCCAAATCGTACCGGCTGCCAAGGCAAAGCAGAATGCAAACAGAGCCACAAACAAGGGGCTTAATTGAAAGCGGATATTGTCCGCGTCGTTCAGCATGCTAACCAGCGAAAAACCAAGCGCCCCCAACATGGCGCCGCTGAATGCGTGCAGAATCAAATCCCAGAAAGGAATTCGATGATAAAAATCCCAGACCTCGCCGAGGAAAATCGCACAGAACAAAAAAGCATAATATAAAAGAAACATGTAGTTGGGAATCGTCAATTCCCAGCGGCGCTGGATCAGCGAAGGAACCGCCATGACCACCAGCCCCAAACAGCACTGAATCAACATCAATGCATAATCGCTTTTGACATGTTTAACACCATCGGTAGCTACAGCGGGGGCTGAAATCAAACGGATAATGGAATAGATAACCGAAAAGCCAAGAAAAACGGCCAGAACCACAGCGGCCAGATGGCGCCAGGCATCCTTGATTTTAAATTTTCGTTTCATATCCTTTCCTTTGTATAAATTTACCGTAAAATTACCATATTAATCGAGTGCTCGGAAATCCTCTTTGTCACTCATCCAGACGAAGAACGCTCATGAAGGCCTCCTGCGGCACCTCGACATTGCCGACCTGACGCATGCGTTTTTTGCCTTCCTTTTGCTTTTCCAACAGTTTTTTCTTGCGTGTGATATCGCCGCCGTAACATTTGGCCAACACGTCTTTTCGGAACGCCCGGACGGTCTCGCGAGCAATAACTTTGCCGCCGATGCAGGCCTGAATCGGAACCTCAAACTGCTGACGGGGGATGTTGTCCTTGAGTTTTTCGGCCATGCGGCGGGCCCGGCTGTAGGCCTTGTCACGATGAACAATAAAAGACAGGGCATCGACGATTTCTCCGTTGAGCAGGATGTCCAGCTTGACCAGGTCGGACGCGACGTAACCTTTGAGTTCATAGTCCAGCGAGGCATATCCGCGGGTGCGCGATTTGAGCGCGTCAAAAAAATCATAAATGATCTCGTTGAGCGGCATCTCGTAGTGGAGCGTGACACGGTTGGCGTCGAGGTAATCCATGTTTTGGTAATTGCCGCGGCGTTCCTGACACAGCTCCATGATGTTGCCGACATATTCCTTCGGGATCATGATGGTGGCATCGACCATCGGCTCTTCCATGCTGTCGATATCCGAGGGGTCCGGCATATTGGTCGGATTGTCCAGAATAATTGTCTGGCCGTTATTCAGCTTGACATGGTAAACCACCGACGGCGCCGTGGAAATAAGATCAAGCAGAAATTCCCGCTCCAGACGTTCCTGAACAATCTCGTAATGCAGCAACCCGAGAAAACCGCAGCGGAAGCCAAAGCCGAGAGCGGCCGATGTTTCCGGTTCAAAGGACAGGGCGGCGTCATTGAGTTGCAATTTTTCCAAGGCATCCCGCAAATCAGGATATCTGGCGCCGTCTGTCGGATAAAAGCCGCAAAATACCATTTGCTGAACCTTTTTATAACCGGGCAACGCCTGAGTTGCCGGTTGGGCAGCCGAGGTTATTGTATCCCCGACAGCGGTGTCCCGGACATTTTTAATGCTGGCCACAAGATAACCGACATCACCGGCCGACAGCTGTTCGCAGGGCAGAAAATCACCCGGACGGAAATAACCCAGTTCGGTCACGACAAATTCCTTGCCGGTATTCATCATCCGGATACGATCACCGATGCGAACCGCACCTTCCTTGACATTGACATGGACGATGACGCCTTTGTAGGTATCGTACTTGGAATCAAAAACCAACGCTCGCAGCGGCGCGGTTTCGTCTCCCTGCGGAGCCGGCAAAAATTGGATGACTTTTTCCAAAACCTCTTCGATATTCAGGTCGTTTTTGGCGGAAATCAGCGGTGCGTAGGACGCATCAAGACCGATGACATCCTCGATCTCCTGGCGAACCACGTCCGGTTGAGCCGCCGGCAGGTCGATCTTGTTGATAACCGGCAGTACTTCGAGGCCCGCGTCAATGGCTAAATAGACGTTGGCCAATGTTTGCGCCTCGATACCTTGGGCGGCATCAACCACCAAAATGGCTCCATCGCAGGCAGCCAACGTGCGGGAAACCTCATAATTGAAATCCACATGTCCCGGTGTGTCAATCAGGTTGAGGGTGTAAATCTTCCCATCCTCGGCTTTGTATGCCATGCGGGCGGCCTGAGCCTTGATGGTAATGCCTCGTTCCCGCTCAATGTCCATATTGTCAAGAACCTGGCTCTGCATCTCCCGCGCGGTCAAGGAGCCGGTTCGTTCGATCATCCGATCGGCCAAGGTTGATTTGCCATGGTCAATGTGGGCAATAATACAAAAGTTGCGAATAAGTTTTTGGCGTTCTGAAGGCATGTAAGGTTGATTCCTCCGTCAATCGAGCTGTGTGGGTCATGGCGAACCGACCCGGTCAAAAGGGTAAAAGCGGATCAGGACACGCCCGATGATATGTTGAAGCCGGACCGGACCGAAAGTTCGGCTGTCAAGGCTGATCTCACGGTTGTCCCCCAACACGTAATATTCATCATCGGCCAGCGTAATCTTGGCATAGTCTAGCTTTCGGATTTCCGTCACGATGCCCGGGGCAAGATAATTTGATTCGTCCAGCGGTTGACCGTTGCGATAAACCAAGCCCTCCCGGATTTCGATGGTATCTCCGGGTTGTCCGACCACCCGCTTGATGATGTTGGGACCGCCCTCGTGGCCGCGCAACTCATCGGTTTTGATGGTGACAATGTCCTCGTAACCAATCCAACCGCCCAGCTTGCTGATTTTTTCCACCAGCAGCTGGTCATTGCTGTACAAGGCAGGCTTCATCGAGTCCCCGACCACCGAATTGCGCTGGACCACAAAAACAACCATCAGTAGTCCGATCAGGAACGCAATCAGAATATACTTGAGCCAATCCAGAAGCTCAAGCAAAACACCTTTGTTTTGCGATTTGGAATTTCCGATATCAGTCATGCGTGACCTGTCCCTCCCTCTCCGGCTGAATAGCCAATGCCAATTCCGCCAGCTGCTGACCATCGACGGAATCCGGCGCATTGGTCATCAGGCAGGCCGATGTCTGCACCTTCGGAAAGGCAATGACGTCACGAATGCTTGAGCTGTCGGTCAGCAGCATGACGATACGATCGAGACCATAGGCCAAACCACCGTGGGGCGGAACACCGTATTGAAATGCCTCCAGCAGAAAACCGAATCGGTCCCATGCCTGTTCCTGACTGAAACCGAGAATACCGAACAAGGTTTGTTGTAAAGCCTGGTCATGAATCCGGATGCTGCCGCCGCCAAGTTCGGTGCCGTTGAGGATGATGTCATAGGCCTTGGCCCGTACCTGGTCGGGTTGAACGGTCAGCAGTTCAACGTCTTCATCCATCGGACTGGTAAAGGGATGGTGTTTGGCCACATAACGGCCGTTTTCATCATCATATTCCAAAAGCGGAAACTCCGTCACCCAAAGCAGCCGCCAGTCGTTCGGGTCGATCAGATCCCGACGGCGGGCCACTTCACAGCGCAACGCTCCCAAAGCATCCAGAACAACTGGATCTTGATCGGCAATGATCAGCAGCAAATCACCTTGATTCGCGCCGGCCTTTTCATAAATGGCCTGAATCAGATCCGGGCTCAAAAATTTCAAAATCGAGCCCCGCGGCGTTGTTTCAACGGTCAGCCAGGCCAAACCTTGGGCTCGATACGTCTTGACATACTCGCCGAGGCTGTCGATTTCCTTGCGGCTCATTGTCGCGCCGCCCGGCACGCAGATCAGCCGGATGCTGCCCCCACTCTCGGCGGCTGCGGCAAAGGGCTTGAATTCGTTGTCGCCTACCAAAGTAGTAATATCGCACAATTCCATGCCAAAGCGAAGATCCGGCTTGTCGGATCCGTAACGCCGCATGGCTTCGGCATAGGTCAGCCTCGGTAATGGCAGCTGCATCTCCACCTGCTTGATCTCACGGAAAAGCAGCTGGAGGAAGGCTTCGTTGACCGCGATAACCTCTTCGATATCGACAAATGCCATTTCGAGATCGATCTGGGTAAACTCAGGCTGGCGGTCGGCGCGCAGGTCTTCATCGCGAAAACAGCGGGCGATTTGCATATAACGATCGTACCCGGCCAGCATCAGGAGTTGTTTGAATAGCTGCGGGGACTGGGGCAAGGCAAAAAAACGGCCGGGAAAGACGCGGCTGGGCACCAGATAATCGCGGGCCCCCTCCGGCGTGCTCTTGGTGAGCATTGGCGTTTCAATCTCCAAGAAACCTTCCCGGTCAAAAAAGTCGCGGGCCAGCTTGGTGATTTGGTGGCGCAGGATCAGATTGTGCTGCATATTCGGCCGGCGCAGATCCAGATAACGATATTTAAGCCGCAACGCCTCATTGGCCGCACTCTCCTCTTCAATGTAAAATGGCGGTGTCTTGGCCTCGCTGAGAATGCGAAGCTCGGAAACCTTCAGCTCAACTTCGCCGGTTTTCATGTTCGGGTTGACCGCGGAACGTTTCTGCAGGACACCGCGGGCGGCAATGACAAACTCACCGCGCACCCGGGCGGCTTTTTCACGCACCTCGGCGGGACAGCTTTCATCGATAAGCAACTGGATTTCACCGCTCCGGTCACGCAGGGTGATGAAGATCAGGCCGCCCAAATCCCGTTGTTTATGACACCATCCCGCCAGAACCAATTCCTGGCCGATGGCTTCAAGTTCAATTTCACTGCAGCGGCTGCTGCGTTTCAATCCCTGCATTGTTTCCGCCATGATCGTTACTCCCTTTATATTGCCGACGTTGAAGCGTAGTCATCAATGATCTTATCCTGTTCGGCGGCCGGTCGATCTTGAAGCCCACACAATAAATCCGGCAAATCGGCCAATCGGACCACCGCCGTCACGTTCTCCCGCAACAAGCTGCGAAGCTGGGTGGTACCGGCGGCCAGTTCGTCCGGCCCCAAAACCAACACGAATTGCGCGCCGCTTTTCCCCGCATGCTTCATCTGCGCCTTGAGGCTTCGGTCCAGAAGATCCGTTTGCGCGCGCACACCTGCCCGCCGCAGCGCAAAGCAGAGGCTGGCGGCTTGTTGTTCCATCGAGCCGGTAACAGCCAAATAAACCGTGGGCGGCGCGGGCTGCGGCAATTGCACCCGTTGAGCGGCAAGCTCCATCAACAGCCGTTCCACGCCCAGCGCAAAGCCGATCCCCGGCGTGGGCGGGCCGCCCATGGCCGCAACCAGACCGTCATAACGGCCACCGCCGCATATTGTGCCCTGTGTACCGACATTTTCCGAGATAAACTCAAAAACCGTCCGCGTGTAGTAATCCAGACCGCGCACGATCTTGCGGTCAATAATATAGTCCAGGCCAAGGCTGTCCAGATTGTCGCAAAGCCCCTGAAAATGTCTTTGGCAATCTGAACAGATGTGGTCGAGCTGAGCCGGGGCGTCCCGGGTGATGCCGCGGCAAACCGCCTCCTTGCAATCAATGATGCGCATGGGGTTTTTGACAAACCGCTCCTGACAATCCGTGCAAAGCCGGTCCAGATGCGGCTGCAGAAATTTTTTGAGCACCTCCAGATAGGATTCTCGGCAAACAGGACAGCCGATACTACTAATGTGCAAGCTGGTTCGGCTCAGGCCCAAGGTTTGAAAATAAAGTTGCAGGAGGCTGATCAGCTCTGCATCAATGGCCGGTCCGGAAGCGCCGAAAGCCTCGCAGCCAAACTGATGAAATTCACGATACCGGCCTTTCTGGACATTTTCGTAGCGAAAAGCCGTGATGTTGTAAAAAAGACGCACCGGAGAAGGCCAGGAAGCCATGCCGTTTTCCAAAAAACTGCGGACAACGCCGGCCGTTCCCTCCGGTCGCAAAGACATGCTGCGGCCGCCCTTGTCCTCAAAAGTATACATTTCTTTCTGAACAATATCGGTCGTGTTCCCCACACCGCGCTGGAAGAGACCGGTCTGTTCAAAAGTCGGAATTCGGATTTCCTGGTAACCGAAGCGCCCGCATATTTCGGCGAATACCTGCTCGACGTGCTGCCAAGCGGTAATTTCGCCGGGCAATATATCACGGGTACCTTTGGGGGCGGCTATTTTCATGGATTTTCCTCCAAGTTGAATTATCGATATATTATACACCAAAACAGAACTCAACGATAGGCGCTCGGCCCGACAGACAGCTTATTATCAGGTTTACGGGCAGGGCGCGGCTTAAAAGTCGCGAAATGCATAAATCAACATAGCCAATACCGCCGGTCCCGCGGTTTCGGTCCTCAAAATCCGCCGACCGAGCGTAACCGGCTGTATGCCCAAGGTAAGGGCGGCGCTGATCTCATCAGCGGCAAAGCCGCCTTCGGGGCCGATCAGAATGCTGATTTGGGGATCGGACTTCGGCGTGTTTTTCTCCATTGCCGTGCGCAGGTCATTTTTTTGTTCGTTCTCCCAAGGAATGAGCGCGATGTCGGCCAAAGCCGCCTCTCGGACAACCTCGGCAAAGGATACCGGAAAGCGCACTTCGGGGATCCGCCCACGGCCGCACTGTTTTGCCGCTTCGGCAGCGATCCGCTGCCACCTGATCTGCTTTTTATTCAGATCCCGATTCTCAAGACGAACAACGCTGTGCCGGCAGGCCGTAGGAACAATCCGCGACACACCCAGCTCGACCGCCTTTTGTATGATGCTGTCCATTTTGTTCCCTTTGGCCAGACCCTGATAAAGTGTCACATGGTAGCTCGGCTCACGTTGGTTGATCCGGCGCTCATTTACCGCTAGGACCAGACCATCGGGCAGAAAGTGATCGATTAAGCAGATCATGTCGTTGAGCGCGCCGTCGCAAACGGTCACGCGATCCCCGACTCGCAAGCGAAGGACATCGCGGATGTGGTGATAGGAGTCACCGCGTAGTACCAACCGGTCAAGGCTTGGATCAATCGGGTCTTCAAGAAAAAATCTCGGCATGGTTTCCTCCGGATCTCGAGGCTGAACTGCATAAAGTATACGGTAACATCCGGCGATCGGCAAATTATGTTATGCTGGGAACATGAATGCAAATCAATTTGAATTAATCGATCTCGCCCACCGGCTTCTTGCTTGGTACGACCGGCAAAAGCGTGATTTGCCTTGGCGCCGGAGCAAAGATCCCTATCGGATCTGGCTGGCGGAAATCATGTTGCAGCAAACTCAGGTGTCCGCCGTAATTCCTTATTTCGACCGCTTTTTGCAAACATGGCCGCAGCTGTCCGACCTTGCCCGGGCCCGAGATGACCAAGTGATGAAGGCTTGGGAAGGTCTGGGTTATTACTCCCGCGCCCGCAATCTCCTTGCCGCCGCCCGCTTAATCGAGACACATTTTTCCGGTGTTGTGCCCAAGGAGGAAAAAGAGCTCCTGTCCTTGCCCGGCATCGGCGAATATACCGCCGCGGCGATTGCCGCGATTGCTTTCGGCCGACCGGTCGTGGCGGTTGACGGCAATCTTGTTCGGGTTTTCGCCCGGCTTACCGCCAAAGATTGGGATCCGTCCAATCTTTCACAACGGCGTCAAGTCCGGCGTCTGGCCGAGTCCCTGCTGCCGGCCGACCGGCCGGGTGATTACAACGAGGCGCTGATGGATCTTGGCGCGACCATTTGTCTGCCGCGTCGGCCCAACTGTTCTGCTTGTCCTCTGGCGGAATTATGTTTGGCTTTTCATCAGGGGCAGGTTGAACGATATCCGGCCAAGCCGCGCCGCAGACCGCGACCGGTAGAAAACAAAATCGTTCTGGTTCTGATCTGGCAAAAGAAGGTTCATGTCAGCCGGCGACCGGCACGAGGATTGCTGGCCGGTTTGTACCAGTTTGACTGGTTATCTTCTTCTGCCCTCCATGAAGGTCAAACAACGGAATCGATGCTTGCCCAAATGTATCCCGGAGCAAAAATCAGTTTTCTGGGGGAAAAAACCCATCACTTCACCCACAAACAATGGCAGCTGGACGGCTATGCTGTTCAGGTCGAGGCCAAACCGGAATTAAAAACCGGCCTTTGGGTCGATCGTCAGACCTTGGCAACACTGCCCTTTCCCACAGCCTTGGCGGGTTACCGCGAACAGGTGCTTTTGCTTTAATCAGGTGTGTTGAGTTTTTCCAGCAGACGGCGATTGAGCAAAGCCGGATCGGCTTTTCCTTGCAGGACGCGCATCGCTTGACCGACCAGAAAAGTCCGGACCTTGTTTTTTCCCGCCCGATAGTCGGCAACCGATCGCGGATGGGCAGCCATAGCCTGATCGATCGCTGCGTCAATGGTCTTGATGTCGCGAATCATCCTCAGATTATGCCGGTGGACATAATCATCAGGATCCGCTTGGTTATCAATCATCTGAATGAAAACCTGGCGCGCCGTACCACGGGTAATGTCACCTTCGGCCAAAAGCCGCACAAGTCGCGCCAGTTTTTCAGGCGTCACTTTTAGATCTTGAGGCCGGCAGGCTCTTTGGTTGCACTCCTGCAGCCATTCCCCCATGATCCAACCGGCAACATCCTTGGCGCGGCCGCATATGGCCACGGTCGCCTCAAATAAATCGGCTAAAGCCGGATGGGACGTCAGAATGGAGGCCTCATAGGCGGTTAGGTCCAGCGTTGTAAGATAACGTTGATATTTCGCATCCGGCAGTTCCGGCAGCAGTTCCCGAGTGTTTTTTATCCAATGGTCATTGATCCGGATTGCCATCAGGTCCGGATCAGGAAAATAACGGTAATCCTCCACGTTTTCCTTGATTCGCAAAGCAAAGCTTCGCTTTTCATTTTCGTCCCAACGCCGCGTTTCCTGCCTGATCCGGCCGCCTTCGGTCAAAATCTTAATTTGGCGCCGGCTTTCATAGGCGATGGCCAAAGCCATGGCCTTCATGGAGCTCATGTTCTTCAGCTCGGTCCGGGTCCCCAGGACCTTGCTGCCGGTCGGACGAACCGAAACATTAACATCCGCGCGAAGAGATCCTTCCTCCATGCGGCAATCCGAGACACCGATGAATAAAAGGAGACGACGCAGCTTGTCGAGATAATCCAAGGCCTCTTCGGCAGAGTTGAGGTCCGGCCGGCTGATGATCTCAAGGAGAGGGATGCCACAGCGATTGTAGTCCACCAACGTATGTTTGCCTTGGGGATCGTGAATAAGTTTCCCGGCATCCTCCTCGATGTGAATCTCGTGAATGCCGATCGCTTTGTCGCCGTTGTCGGTTGTGATCACCAGCTTGCCTCCACGACCGATCGGCTGGTGTTGTTGTGAGATCTGATAACCCTTCGGCAGATCGGGGTAAAAATAATTCTTGCGGTCGAATCGGATCAGACTGTTGATCGTACAATCGGTGGCCAGACAGACACGCAACGCATATTCGATCACCTGTTGATTCAAAACCGGTAAAGCACCCGGGAAACCACTGCAAACCGGGCAGCATTGTGTGTTGGGCGGACGACCGAAAAGAGTCGGGCAACCACAAAAAATCTTGCTGGTCGTTGCAAGTTCAACATGAACCTCCAGACCGACGATGGTGTCCCAAGTCATGTCTTTTCTCCCACGTGCGGCGGACGCAATTGATGAAAAGCCGTCGCTTCCTGATAAGCGGTACCGACCGACAACAGCAAAGAATCGCTGAAAGCCGATCCGATCAGCTGAAAGCCGATCGGTAGATTGCAATGGTCCAGTCCACAAGGCAGGACCAAGGCCGGAAAGCCGGACAAATTTGCCGAGACCGTAAAGATATTGGCGAGGCACGTGTTGTAAAGATCGTCGGGCCCGGCCCCCGGTCGGGGCGCGGTCGAGGGAGCGACCGGAGTCAGCAACAAATCGCATTGAGCAAGGGCCTTTTGCAAATTCTCTTTGACCAATCGGCGAGCCTTCGATGCCTGAAGGTAATACCTGTCATAGTATCCGGCGCTCAAAATCAAGGTTCCCAACATGATCCAACGGCGCGCTGCGGCGCCAAATCCCTGTTGTCGGGTATGGCAATAATAATCCGACAGATCGTCATGTTTTGGGTCGGCCGGCCGGTATCCATATTGGATACCGTCAAAACGGGCCAGATTGGCCGATGCCTCGGCAGCGGCTATCAAGCAATATGCCGCAACCGCCTCTTCTCCAAGCGACAGAGCAACCGGTTCGATCCGGGCGCCCAGCACGGCGAGCTGGTGGGCGGCGGCCTGCACAGCTTTGCCGATCTCCGGCTGAAGATCCGGTAAAAAACATTCTTCGGGAAGACCGATGACAAGGCCGTTAAGATTCACCGGTTCCGGCTTGAATTCCATCGGCTGTGTGGTGCTGTCCTTGGGATCCGGTCCGGCAATCAAAGCCATAACGGCCGCGCAGTCGGCTGCGCTTTCGGCGACGGGGCCGATCTGATCAAGGGAGGAAGCATTGGCAACAAGGCCATAACGAGAAACGGAACCATAGGTTGGCTTGAGGCCGGTCAGACCGCAATGGGAGCAGGAATGGCGAAGAGATCCGCCGGTATCGGAGCCCAAGGCGTACCAAACCTCACCGGCGGCCACAGCGGCTGCGCAACCGCCGCCGGATCCACCTGCCAAATGATCGGTCGACCAAGGATTGAGAACCGGTCCGAAATGGGAGGTTTCATTGGTGCCATCCATGGCAAATTCGCCCAGATTGGTCTTGCCGATCACGATCCCACCGGCGGCCACGAGCCGGTCGATGACCGTGGCGCTGAAAGGAGGAACATAATTGTGCAGCATACGTGAAGCGCAGGTCGTCAGAATGTCCTTGGTGCTGATATTGTCTTGCACAGCCAACGGAACGCCGGCCAGCGGTGGAAGTTTTTCGCCGGCATCCAAGCGTTTTTGGATCGCCTTCGCCTGCTGATATGCCGACCGACCGCTGATTGTGATCAATGCGTTAACGGTCGAATCAAGCAAATCCATTCTGCCCAGCGCATGGCGGACCGCCTCCGGAGCGCTGATTTCCCGGTCGGCAATCTTTTTCCCCAACTCTAATGCTCCCAACTCGTGTATTTGTGTCATATCGCTCTATTCCATCGTTTTGGGCGCCATAAGGAAGCCATCTTGGCCGATGCTCTCATGGATCAGATCCGCAGGATCAAAAGGAGATTGAACCTCATCCGGGCGCAACCGGTTGGTATCCGGATGGGGATGATAAATCGGCTCTGTATTTCGAGTGTCCGGCCATTCCAGCCGATCAAAAGAGCGCAGAATCCGCTCCAACTCTTGTCGTAGCAGAACACGTTCCGCCTCATCCGGATTCAGTCGGGCCAGATGGGCAACCCGGCTAATCTGTTTTGGGTCAATGAGGGGTTGAGGCAACGGTTTGTTCATGCACATTCAACCGGATCACACGCTTACCGTACCGGCCAAGGCCAGATCGGAGAAGACCCGCTCCATCAGCTGATGTCCCCTTTCGTTGGGATGAATGCCGTCGGAGCAGAGCAGGGACGGCATATCCCGCTCGGCCAGAAAGGCTTCCCGCATCGGGATATAGGCGCATTGATTGCGGTGGGCGATTCCGGTTACCGCCAAGGAGTACATTTCATGAAAACGATAAATCTGCTGGCAGTCGCCGAGAAAACTCATGATGTTTTCCCGATCCAGTCCGCGGCTGACAATAAATTCAAAATAACGCTCGGCGTGAATCGGTGGCAGGGACATCAAAAGCGGTGTGATTCCATGGTTGCGAATCAGGTCGACCATTTCTTGCAAATTGGCTTTAAACCGTTCAATCGGTGTGTTCGGTTGGTGCGGCAATTTCGGATCTTGCGACACCTCTTCCCAGTTAAAATCGCAATCGTTGCCTCCGTATTCCAAGAGCAGATAATCGCAATCCAAACCTTTTCGCAAAGATTTTTCCAATGTCGCCCGGCCCTTTTCGATGGTGCTGCCGAAACGCGAGCGGTTGAGAATCTTGAGTCCCAATGCTTTGGTGATCAGGTTGCCGCAATTTTCCGCCAACAATCGGTAGGTTCCGCGAAGCTCATCGAAAATAACACCTTTGAGAACCGAATCACCCCAGACGCCAATACTTTTTCGCAAATCAAACATGTCCGTCACCTCTTTGGGTTCTTTGCCGAAAATCAACCACGGAGAATCGGCTGGCGGGCCGCCCTCAATTCGTCCGGTCGGCTGACCGGTGTGTTGTGTGGAGCCGTGTGCAGCAGCTCGGGTCGGGTTTTGGCCTCATGGGCAATGGCCAAGAATGCCTCGGCCAACGCATCCAGGCTTTCCCGATCCTCGCTCTCGGTCGGTTCGATCATCATGGCTTCCTTGACGGTCAAGGGAAAGTAAACCGTCGGCGGATGAAATCCATAGTCAATTAAACGCTTGGCCACATCCATGGCCGACACGCCGTAAGGCTTGAAATTGCTGGCAGACAGGACAAATTCATGCATGCAAGGCGTCTCGTACGGCATATCGAATGCTTGGCTCAAACGGCTTTGCAGGTAGCGGGCATTAGCCACGGCGGCTTCCGAAACCTCACGCATACCGCTGGTTCCATTGGCCAGAATATAGGCGTAAGCACGGATCAATACCGCAAAGCTGGCGTGGAAGCCCCTCACCCGACCGATGCTCAACGGACGCTGCTCATCCAGAAACAGACGACCATCATCCGTGGAACTGATAACCGGAACCGGAAGAAAAGGCTCAAGAAAAGATGCCACGCCGATCGGGCCGGCGCCGGGTCCGCCACCGCCGTGGGGAGAGCTGAAACTTTTATGCAAATTGAGATGTACGATATCAAAACCCATGTCTCCGGGACGCGCCTGCATCAGAATGGCGTTGATGTTGGCGCCATCATAATAAAGCAGGCCGCCTGCCTCGTGAACCCGATCGGCGATTCGCCGGATGTCCTTTTCAAAAAGTCCGAGGGTGTTGGGGCAGGTCAGCATGAGACCGGCGGTTTCATCGTCAAGGGCCTCCTCAAGGGCATTGAGGTCGACCAAGCCATCCGGTCCGGACCGGATTTCCCGTATCTCAAAACCGACCATTGCGGCGGATGCCGGGTTGGTGCCATGGGCCGAGTCCGGAATAATGATCGTACGCCGCTTGTGGTCGTTGCGGCTAAGGTGCCAGGCCCGCATCAGCAATAGGCCGGTCAACTCCCCATGGGCTCCGGCGGCCGGCTGAAAGGTCATTCGGTCAACACCGCAAATCATGCACAGCTGTTTTTCCAGCTCGGCCAGAAGCTCGAGACACCCCTGTGTGGTTTCCGGGATCTGAAGAGGATGAACACCGGCAAAGCCCGGAAGAGCCGCCAGATCTTCATGTACTTTTGGATTGTATTTCATGGTGCAGGAGCCAAGGGGATAAGGCCCATTGTCCACACCGAAATTCTTGTCGGACAGTCTTGTGTAATGACGAACAACCTGATTTTCCGCCAAATTCGGGATTTCCGGCGGTGCCGGCCGAAGATTGTCGGATCCCAGCACAGCAGCCAGATCCATCGGAGCCGAATCATCTGCCGGGAGCAGACGACCGGTCGTTTCCTGTCCCTCGTATTCGAAAATTAATTTAACCGGAGCATCGGTATTCATGATTTCCACCCCCTGTCCCGACGGTAGGCGCCGATCAGATCGATCAGACGATTGATATCCGACCGGCGGCGTTTCTCGGTTGCGGCCAAAAGCCATCCTCCCGGAACGCCTGATCCGCCCTCCAGATTGGCCAGATCCAAACCCCCGATTATTCCATGCGTCGCCAAATAACGATTCAGATCCGTACCGGTTGTTTCGTTCCAAGTTTCAGGATTCAATCGGACGGCAAATTCTCGGAAGAAAGGACGGTCATGAACAGGCAAAAACCAACCGGTTTCACAAAGGGCTTGACGCAGGGATGCGGCTTTGCGAGCCGATTGGCCGGCGGCTTCCACCAGACCGTTTGCGCCGAGCAGCGCGGCCTGCATGGTGACCGCCAAAGCGCATAGCGCCTGATTGGTGCAGATGTTTGAGGTGGCCTTTTCACGCCGGATGTGCTGTTCCCGCGCCTGAATGGTCAAGACAAAGGTTCGTCGGCCGTGCCGGTCCACCGTTTCGCCGCAGATTCGGCCCGGCATACGACGCAAGAGGGATTGGCGGGCGGCCAGATAGCCGGCATATGGGCCGCCAAAAGACAGCGGCAGACCCAAAGATTGCGCATCACCCACAGCGATATCCATACCGGCTTGTCCGGGGGTCTTAAGAACGGCCAAACTCAGCAGGTCGCAGCTGGCAATGGCCAGCGCGCCGGCCTGATGGGCCAGTGCGGCAATGGCAGGCAGGTCCTCGATCAGTCCAAAGAAGTTGGGGCTTTGGACCAGCACGGCCGCCGTCTGTTCGTCCGGCGGCTGTTTGGCCAACGCATCGGCCCAGGATCCATCCGGACCGGCCGGCAAAAAATCAACCTCTCCGCCGTTGGGCGGCAGATAGGTAGCGATGACCTCCCGGGTATGCGGGTGAACAGTGTCGGCCACAATAATACGGTTGCGTCCGGTGGCCCGGCAGGCCATCAACAAAGCCTCGGCCGCCGCGGTTGCGCCGTCGTACATCGATGAATTGGCGATGTCCAGATCGGTCATGCGACAGACCAAACTCTGAAATTCAAAAATTCCCTGCAAGGTTCCCTGGCTGACCTCCGGTTGATACGGTGTATAGGAGGTGTAAAACTCCTGACGAAGCAGCAGATGACGGATGGCGGCCGGCTGATAGTGGTCATAGGCTCCGGCGCCAAGAAAACAAATATGGTCGGCGGCCGGAAGATTGCGATCGGCCATTGCCCGCAACCGGTCGATCAGGTCGGGCTCGTTGAGCGGACCGTCCAATTGCGGACAGCCCTCCGGATAGTCCAAACGAAGATCCTGCGGCACACTGTCAAAAAGCTGCTCCGGCGGCGGCAGACCGGCGTCGGATAGCATTTGAGCCCGTGACTTGCGGTTTGAGGGGACAAAACCTGCCATACTCAACCCTCCGAATCGCAAAAGGCTTCATAGGCCGCCGCGTCCATCAGAGAATCAAGCTCGGAAAGATGATCCGGTCGGATCACCACAAACCAGACGGCATAAGGATCCTCCGTCAGCTGGTCTAATTCATTATCGATTTCTGTTCGCGATTCGACAATTTCGCCGGTGAGCGGGCTCAGAATATCCGCCGCAACCTTAACCGACTCAATGGCGCCGACCGCCTGGCCGGGCACAACACGCCGACCGGGTGAAACCGCTTCGGCGAATACAAGTTCACCAAGTTCGTTTCGAGCATAATCGGTAATGCCGATCGTTGCCAGACCATCGGCAAACCGCACCCATTCATGACTGCGTGTGTACAAAAGATCTTCCTTGACAATAGCCATTTTTCATCCTCCTAAATGATGCTCTTTTAACCACGTTTGACAAAGGGCAGGGAACAAACCTCAAAAGGCTCGTCCTTGTCCCGGATTCGAACCAGGACACTACCATCGATGACGGTTGTTGCTTCCACCGACGCCAAGGCAATGCCCCGCTCAAGGGTCGGTGAATAACCGCCGGAAGTCACGGTTCCAATCGGTTTGCCGGATTGGATCAGCGGGTACCCCTGTCGAGGAATGGTCCGACCAAGGGCTTTCAATCCGATTAGTTTTCTGGATTGGCCGGCGGTCGCCAAGGCCTCCTGTCCGACAAAACCGGGTTGCGGCTTGGCGGAAAAGACAAACCGCTCCAAACCGGCATCCAAGGGACTGATGTCCGGAGACAGCTCATGACCGTAGAGCGGCAAAGCCGCTTCGAGGCGCAGCGTATCTCTGGCGCCCAATCCAGCCGGAACAGCGCCGGCCTCCAGCAACTTTTGCCAGAGATCATGCGCCTGGGCCGGTGGCAGATAAATTTCGAAGCCGTCTTCGCCGGTATAGCCGGTTCGTGAAACCAGCCAATCGGGCGCCGAATCCGGTTGTAAAAACCGAAACGGCCGCAACCGCGAGACTTCCGGGATGATGGGGAACAAAAGATCTTCGGCATTGGGACCCTGCAAGGCCAATTGGGCATAATCCGCCGAGCGATCCTCAACTTGCGGCAGAGGCTTTTCTGCCGCCGCCCAAGTTTTTGCAACCAGCTGAATGTGGGCCAGATCCGTAGCGGTATTTGCCGCGTTGACCACCAGCAAATACCGATCCTCAGACAACGGATAAACGATCAGGTCGTCAACGGTTCCGCCCCTCTCATTGCACATGGCCGAATAAAGGGCCCGCCCGGACTGGACTCCGCTCATGTTCCGCGTGAGGAGATAATCAAGAAAGTCGAACGCGCCCGGGCCGGAAACCAAGATCTCACCCATATGGGAAACATCAAACAAGCCGACCGCCCGGCGCACGGCCAGATGTTCCTCGCGGATGCCGGAATACTGCATCGGCAAGCGCCAGCCGGCAAAATCCATCATTTTGGCGCCCAGTTCCAGGTGGGCATCATGAAGCGGTGTTTTACGTTGTTCGTTACTCAAAGGGGATTCTCCTTTACTTTCAATAGGGAATATGTCGGATATCCGGCTAGTTTTTCCCGACCACCCAGACCGTCGAGTTCAATAAAAAAGGCGACAGCGGCCACCTCGCCACCCAGCTCCTCAACCAAATGACAATTGGCCAGCGCCGTACCGCCCGTTGCCACCAAGTCGTCCACGATTAATACTCTCATGCCCGGCTCAATGGCATCGACATGAAGCTCGAGAATGTCGGTTCCATATTCCAGCTCGTACTGTATCTCAACGGTTTCGGCCGGTAGTTTCCCCTTTTTACGCACCGGCGCAAAACCGCGTCCGGTTGCATAGGCCAAGGGCGCACCCACTAAAAATCCGCGGGATTCGGCACCGACGATCAGATCAAAATCAATCGGCCGAACCAACTCGGCCATGCGGTCGATAGCCAATTTAAAGGCCTGGGCATTTTTGAGTACGGTGGTAATGTCGATAAAGTCGATACCGGCTTTGGGAAAATTGGCAACGTGCCGAAGCTCTTTTACCAGATCCATGGCAAGCAGTCCCTCCATAAAATGATCAGCCTGAGACAACTGCGTCGCAGGCCATTAACATTATACCTTAAAGTCCGATGATAATCTGCTTTTAGGTTGGATCTTGTTCAATTTTTCTTGACTTTTGCTCCTTCACGCAATGATTATGATGGTTATTGATTGTTTTTGAGAATTGACATAAGATGAAAGCGTAGGTTCCCTTGCCAATTATTTTTGACCAAACCAAATACAACTATGAAAGAAGGGTATGGTATACATATGAAACGTCTGATGATTTTCCTGTTATGCCTGACTCTGCTGGCTTTCATCTTCGCCGGTTGCGCCTCTTCCTCTTACCCAAATAAAGATCGAGACTATGCACAGGAAGCGCCAGGCAACGTAGCCCCTCCCCTTGATTCCAAAGGCGAGCCTAGGGAGGATTACACCGAAATACCCCAATCCGCGACCGTTCAGCGAAAAGTCGTCAAAAATGCCTCCCTTGGTCTGGAGGCCGCAAATGTCAGCGACACCTATGCCGCCATCCTGCATTATGTTGAGGGTCTGGGGGGCTATGAGTTTAGTCGCTCACAACAAGTTCGCGAGGATACAACAACCATCTATGCCGTGATTAAAGTCAAACCGGAACAGCTTGATGCCGTAATCGATCACATTGGCACTTTATGCCAGATCATCAAAACGCAGACCTCCAGCAGTGATATCACGGCCGACTATTATGACGCCAAAACCCGCTTGGCGACCATGGAGAGATCCCTGACAACCTACTATAACTTTTTGGAATCGGCGAAAAATATTGAGGAAAGCCTTCTGGTTCAACAGCAGATCAACGAATTGACCGTCAGGATCGAATCTCTCAAAGGGCAAATCAGCTTGTGGGATAGCCTCTTGGCCGAATCCACCCTTGAAATCACATTGCGACAGTTGACCGATCCCGTGCAGACACGTCGGGAAATCAGCTGGTCTACCCTGTCCTTCGATGACATGGGTTACCTGATCAAAACCGGTTTAAGCTGGCTGCTTAAAGCCATCGCCGTGGTGCTGCAATGGTTGGCGATCATTCTGGTCATCCTCTCTCCCCTTTTGATCATCGCGGCAATCGTGCTTATCTTGATCTTCCGCCGTCGGCGCCGGAAAAAGATTTTATCGGAAAAAAGCCGGCACGCGCAACAGGCCGACCCCGGTCAAGATCGCGAAAACTGAGCGGATCGGCATAAGCAGGCCGGATATCGGACCGCCGTGACGCATATCTTTTAACAATCAATCCGGCGAAATACCGCCGCACACCATTCGGAACGCTCTCGCTGAACCAAAAGCTCCAACCCGGCTTGGCGAGCGGCGGTCTCAACATAAGTAAATTTATCTTTAATGATGCCCGATGCGATAAAAAGGCCGTCTTTTGCCAGCCGATTCGGAATGGAAGAGGCAAGCGCGGCAATCACATCGGCAATAATATTGGCGACGATCAGGTCATATGTTTCGTGGAGGGCATCGGAAAGTTCTCCGGCATGACAATTGATCCGGACGTCGTTTTGCGCGCAATTGGTTTTGGCGACCTCCACAGCCAGCGGGTCAATGTCGATGGCTTCGACCAACCCGGCACCCAGCTTGGCCGCGATAATGGCCAAAATGCCGCTGCCGGTTCCGAGATCCAGCACACGATCTTCCGCTTCTGCCAATTCATCCAAAAATTCGGCGCAAAGCGCCGTGGTTTCATGTCTGCCGGTTCCAAAAGCACTGCCCGGGTCGAGACTGATAACAATTTCATCCGGAGCGGGCGAATAATCCAGCCAGCTGGGATTAATAACCAACCGGTCGGTCAGGTGAATGGTCTGATAGTGTTTTTTCCAGTTTTCCGCCCAATCCTCTTCGTGAATTTCCCGAAAACCAAGATAGCCGGCTCCCATATCGAGAAAACCGGAAAAATCACGGATTTTATCACGGATCATGACCTCAAGATCTTTCAGCCGGATCAAGGTTTTGGGGACATTGTCGTAAAGCCGGACCGCAAACATGTCGATCTTCCGATTACAGCGTACACCCTCGGGAAATTCAACGAAGTAAGCGCAAACCCGCACGGTTTCGCCCAGTTTATTCAGAAAATCCGTGTCCGCGTAATGGAGGCTGTTCGGAGCAGACAATATCGCCCTGATTTCTTGGGCATCTTGGACCTCAACGCCCTCGGCGCCCAATCCGGACAAGTAGTCCACCAACAAATCAGCGGCTTCATGGGTAGTGGCAAAATCCAAAGCCAGCCAGCGCATCATGATCATCCTTGGTACTTCTGTTTATTTAAAAATTTCTTTGATTTTATTGAAAAAGGATCCTCTTTTTTGATAATTTTTTTCGCTGCAACTCTGCTCAAACCGACGCAACTGCTCTTTTTGATTCTCGTCCAGGTTGCGCGGAACTTCCAAGACAACGCGGAAGCGATGATCCCCGCGCACATTGGATCGATTGAGATGAGGAATACCTTTGCCGCGCACCGTAAAGGTATCGTTGGGTTGCGTTCCCTCTCTGATGCGATACAGGTGAGGCCCGTCGATCGTGGGGACCTCAAGATCCGCCCCTAGCGCGGCTTGGGTGAATGTAATGGGAACCTCGCAAAAAGTGTTGTAGCCGTCTCGTTTGAAAATCGGATGGGGACGGACGGTGATCTCAATATAAAGATCCCCGGAAGGGCCTCCCAGCGTGCCCGGCTCTCCTTCGCCAGGCATGGTCAACATCTCGCCTTGATTAACACCGGCAGGAATCCGTACGTGAAGACTTTTGGCTTTTTGTCGGCGCCCTCTGCCATTGCATGCCGGGCAAGGATTTTTGACAATGGTGCCCTTGCCGTTGCAGGTTGGGCAGGTTCGAGAGGTCATCACCGTACCAAACATTGTCTGCTGGCGTTGGTTGACCTGACCGGTTCCTTGGCAGGCCGTACATTGATCCGGCTGCGTGCCGTCCCGGCTGCCGGTTCCCTTGCAGGTATCACAATGGTCTTCTTTGTTAATGGTTATCTGGCGTTCGACGCCAAAAGCCGCCTCCATAAAATCCAAGGTCATGCGATATCGGAGATTGGCACCGCGTTGCGGCCCGCTTCTCCTGCGTGAACCTCCGCCGAAACCACCAAAGAAAGAGCCAAAGATATCTTCCAGATCAATGTCGAAGCCCGCGCCGCCGAAACCGCCAAAGCCACCAAAGCCCTGACCGTCGACACCGGCATGGCCGAATTGGTCATAAGCCTTCCGTTTCTCCGGATCGCTGAGAACAGCATAGGCTTCATTGGCTTCTTTAAACTTCGCCTCAGACTCTTTGTCCCCGGGATTCAGATCGGGATGATGTTTTTTGGCTAGGTTGCGATAAGCTCTCTTGAGCTCGTCATCCCCGGCGCTGCGGGGAACACCGAGAATTTCGTAATAGTCCCTTTTTTCGGGCACGGTGCAAAGTCCTCCTTGCAGAAAGGGTAAACCGCCCGATCGATTAAGACGGGCGGATCACCCTTGACCTATTCTATGAATGTCAGGTTATCAGTCCCCGCCGGCGTCTTTGAAGTCACCATCAAAACCGGCCTGATCCGAACCATCGACTGATCCGCCAAAATCCTGCGGATCACCGGTATGACCGGCATCGCCATGCTGCTGATAAAGTTTTTCGCTGGCCTTGAAGAATGCCTGCTGCAAGGCTTCGGTGTCATCTTTCATTGCCTGGATGTCATTGGCCGACATACTGCCCTTTAGCTTTTCGATGGCGGCTTCGATGGCGGATTTTTCCCCCGCATCCAGTTTGTCGCCAACATCCTTCAAGGTTTTTTCCGCCTGATACACAGCCGAATCAGCTGCATTGCGGGTATCAATCTCTTCCTTTTTGGCCTTGTCTTCGGAAGCAAAACGCTCGGCTTCCTGAACCGCCTTTTGGATCTCGTCCTCGGTCAGGTTGGTCGACGCAGTGATCGTGATGTGCTGTTCACGGTTGGTTCCCAAATCTTTGGCAGACACGTGAACGATACCGTTCGCGTCAATATCAAAAGTTACATCGATCTGGGGGATACCGCGGGGAGCCGGCGCAATGCCGTCGAGATTAAACCGGCCGAGGGTTTTGTTGTGCTGCGCCAATTCACGCTCGCCTTGCAGGACATGAACCTCAACCTGGGTCTGGCCGTCCGCTGCAGTGGAGAAAATCTGACTTTTTTTGGTCGGGATGGTTGTGTTCCGATCAATAATCCGAGTAAAGACGCCGCCCATTGTTTCGATCCCCAAAGACAGCGGTGTGACATCAAGCAACAGCAGGCCGGTCACATCACCGGTCAGAACCGCTGCCTGAATAGCGGCACCGATGGCGACACACTCGTCGGGATTGATTCCCTTGAACGGATCTTTGCCAAAAAGCTGGCGAACCATCTCTTGTACGGACGGTGTCCGGGTGGAACCGCCAACCAACAATATTTTGTCAATGTCCTGCGGGTTGAGCCCCGAATCGGCAAGAGCGCGCTGTGTCGGCCCCTTGGTTTTTTCGACCAGATCCGATGTCAGTTCATCGAACTTGGCCCGCGTCAATGCGGTATCCAGATGTTTGGGGCCACTGGCATCAGCCGTGATGTAAGGCAGGTTAATGCTGGTTGTGGTCACGCCGGACAGTTCGATTTTGGCTTTTTCAGCGGCTTCGCGCAAACGCTGCATGGCCATCTTGTCATTGCGCAGATCAACACCCTGCTCACGTTTGAAATTGTCGACCAGCCAGTCAACAATTTTCATGTCAAAATCATCGCCGCCCAGACGATTGTTGCCGTTGGTTGCCAAGACCTCAAACACGCCGTCGCCGATTTCAAGGATGGAGACGTCAAAAGTGCCGCCTCCCAGATCAAAGACCAATATTTTCTGATCGGCTTCCCTGTCGAGCCCATAGGCCAACGAAGCCGCGGTCGGCTCATTGATGATCCTAAGGACTTCAAGACCGGCGATCCTGCCGGCATCCTTGGTCGCTTGACGCTGCGAGTCGCTAAAATACGCCGGAACCGTGATGACGGCCTGCGTTACCGTATCACCAAGATAGGCCTCCGCGTCGGTTTTAAGTTTTTGCAAAACCATGGCTGAGATTTCCTGTGGTGTGTAGTTTTTGTTGTCGATGGCGACTTTATGTCCGGTGCCCATCTCGCGTTTAATCGAGATCACGGTGCGGTCAGGGTTGGTGACGGCCTGCCGCTTGGCAACCTGCCCGACCAAACGTTCACCGGTTTTGGAAAATGCGACAATGGACGGGGTTGTACGACTGCCTTCCGCATTGGGAATAACAACAGGTTCCCCACCCTCCATAACCGCCACACAAGAATTGGTTGTACCCAGATCAATACCTATAACTTTTGCCATATAATTTTCCCTCCGTAAATAATGGGTGTTTCGTTACTTGAATTTATGTTTAAAGCCAAGTCGGCCGATTTTTCACTTAATTTGCAACCTTGACCTTGCTGTAGCGGATCACACGGTCCTCGCGCCGATAGCCGGCCTCAAGTTCTTCGACCACCGTCGACGGTCCGGCATCATCATCTTGGATATGCATAACCGCCTCATGCAGGATCGGATCAAAAGATTCGCCCACGCAGTCAATCTTGGAAACACACAGGCGCTCCAACATCTGCTCCACCTGACGCTGTATCATTTCAACGCCTTCGGCCACTTTCCTGGCCTCTTCGGTTTCATACAAAGCCGCCGACCGGCCGGCTCGTTCGATATTGTCAATCACCGGCAGGATGTCTTTGACGATCGCCACGACGGCGTCAGAATAAACGGCTTCCTTTTCCTTCTGGCTGCGTTTGCGGAAATTATCATACTCTGCCGCCAGCCGCAGATATTTTTCCGACAAGATGTCGAAATCTTTTTCTTTTAAAGCCAATGCTTCTTTCAATTGGGCGACCTGTTGATCGACCGCGGTTTGCTCAGATGCTTCGGCCGCCGGATCTTTTTCGGCAATGGACTCGACATGGCCGGCATCATCTGCCGGAGGCACGGCCGACTCGCCATGACCGGGGCCTTTGTTCTTTTTCATTTCTGATGAACCTCCATTCTATCCTCACCGGTGGTAAGGCGTCTGATTTCTTCGTTCAAAATCTGTTTGATAAAGCTGATATTGGATATGACTTTGCCATAAGCCATCCGGCGCGGACCAATGACGCCGATGCGTCCGGCTACGACATCGCCCATCTTATAGGTTGTAGTCACAAAACTACAGTCTGTCAAGCCCTCCAGCATAATTTCCTGACCGATGCGAACGACATAGGAAGCTCGCGGCCGAGCCGGAGACGTTTCGGCATGATCGTCCGGATCGCTATCCTCGTCATCTTCGATCAGGATCGATGGTTCCTTGAGTTCGGTCATATAGCCGGCGATGATCCCGTCCCGATTGAGAATGTCGAGGTATTCCCGCGCCTTATGGACGTCCTGAAATTCGGGATATGACAAAAGCTTGTGGGAACCTTCCATGTAGACTTCGAGATTATCGGCCTGCTTGATGGCGACATAAGCTTCGTACATAACCTGATTCAACAGATTTTCCGGCAACCGAATATTTCTGGCAGCCGTGGCCACCGTTACCAACGTGATATCATCCAGTTTCATGCCGGAAAGTCCTTCTTCGATCGCAGCCGCAATCTGAGCAAGCTGGGCAGCATCCAGCACTTCCGGTACACGAGCCAGTCTGTCCTTAACCACACCGGCCGACAGCACCACGACCACCAAAGCGCGGCCGGGCTCGATCATCAGCATTTTGATCTGCTGCAAGTGGCTATGGTTGAGTTTAGGCGAAAGAGCCAGTGAAGTGTAACCGGTTTTTTCCGAAAGCAGTGTGGACGCCCTGCGAATCATTCCGGTCAGTTCGTCCAAACTGTTCCGCATGACCACACGGATCTTTTCTTCCTCGGCGGCGGTCAGATCTTCAATCTGAAGCAGACTGTCGACGTAGGCGCGATAACCTTTATCCGATGGAATGCGGCCGGCGGAGGTGTGGGGTTGCTCAAGATAACCTTGATCTTCCAGCTCGGCCATCTCGTTGCGGATCGTTGCCGAACTAACGTTAAAATGGTAACGATTAACCAAGGCTTTGGAACCAACCGGCTCAGCCGTGGCAATATAATCGTCAACGACTGCTTTGAGAATATTTCTCTTGCGCTCATCCAACAACATGTCGGCGGTTCCCTCCCGGTATAAATTAGCACTCTAAGCTCGAGAGTGCTAATGACAATTTACCACTTCCCCACTACCTTTGTCAATCTTCAATTAAGAAAAAAGAACAGCGCGCTTGTGAATCTTTCGTGAACTGAACCGAAACTCAAACAAATTCCATTAAAACCTGATTGGCCAAATCCAGACCGATTGGGGTCAACCGAACACCTTCGCGATCAAATGCCAAGAGACCGCGCCGTGTCATCCGGACGATCTGCGGACCGAAAACATCTTCGAGTCCAACACCGAAGCGGTGGTAAAATCTTTGGGCAGAAACACCCGACAGCAGACGAAGGCCAAGCAACATCATTTCTTTCATGGCACTTTTCCGGTCGATGATTTCCAACTCTGTGGATAAAAAAGATCGATCCGGCAATCCGGCCTGTGATCGTCCCCAACCCTGCAGATAGACAGTCAAATCCGCCGTATTGGCTCGACGGACCCCTTGGGTAAAAGCATGGGCCGATACACCAAAACCGTAATAGAAGTTGCCGTGCCAGTAAACCAGATTGTGACGGCATTCTTGGCCCGGAAGGGCGGCATTGCTGATCTCATAGTGGGTCATCCCCGCGGCTGTCACCAGCTCAATGATGCGCCGATACTGCGCACGTTCGCTGTCCTCATCCGGCAGCAATTGCGGCGATATCTCCACCATAGCCTGAAGCGGTGTGTTCTCTTCAACAATTAAGGAATAAAACGAAAGATGCTCAATGGGTAGCGCCAGCACCTGGCAAACGGTCTGTTCCACATCCGCAAGCGTTTGCCCGGGCAGACCGAACATGATATCGGTATTGATCGATGTAAAGCCGGCAGCCCGGGCCATGTCGATGCCGGCCAGAAAATCATCCGGGGTGTGGGTGCGGCCGAGCCACCTGATCAGATGAGGTTGCATGGCCTGCAAACCGAAGCTCAGGCGGTTAAAGCCGGCCAGACGCAACGCAGCCAAGCCTTCAGCAGTCACGGTGCCGGGATTGGCCTCCAGCGTGATCTCGCTCTCCGGTTCCCATCCGAAAGCATTCCGAATTGCATCCAGTATCCGGATCAGCTGGCCCGGAGACAAAATTGTCGGCGTACCTCCGCCAAAAAATATTGTCCGCAGCGGCACCTTGCTTTTTTGTTCGGAAATGTTTTCACCCATTTGATTGATTTCCCGGCAGAGCGCATCCACATAAGCCGACAGGCTTGCTTCTGTCGGATCGGGAAAAGAGCAAAAGTCGCAGTAGTGACACTTGCTGCGGCAAAATGGAATGTGGACGTATGCGGCAAGAATCGGATCGTCGGGCAGAAAAGGTTTGGTCGGTACCAAGGATCTGCGTGTTTCTGCCTTACCGGGGGTCTGCGTCATGGTTACCCTTGGCAAGAGCCTCAAGAATGATAAAGGCCGTATTGTTGATGCGACGCGTCAGCTGGTCGTCCAGAGGTCTTTCGGTCACTCCGACCGCCGAAGAACGGGTTGAATTTAATAATTGCTCAAGAAAATCAGTGGAGTCAAATCTGGTGCCTCGAATCCGACCCTCGGTTGCTCCGAAAGCCGGGTTGTGACTCTCTTTCATTTTGGCAACGGATTTTTCGTCGTAATCATAGGATTCAAAAAAGACAATGGGAATGTCCAGCTCATCAAAGGGCAGATAATCGGAATCATTCAGAGACCATTCGCGATAGACAACAGGCTCCGCGTAGCCTTCGAGCTCCATAAGGAAGGATGATTGATTGGTATATAACATATAACGGTTGTTGGTATAAAGCAGGTTGTCAAAAAAGACATCGGTGGCTTCGTAAAGTTTGCGTCGTTTTTCATAATCTTTGCGATCGCCGCCCAAAATGCTGTTACGCCCGGAATGAGCATATACTTTATCGCCGGCATAGATGGAATCAATGCAATACATCGCATCCGTGGCGACGATTTCGGCCCGACTCAGCTGCCCGGCAAAAAATCTTGAGCCGGCCTGACCGGCTGATCCGGCACCGAAAGCAACCAAAACCACATCGTAGCCAAGATCGTAATTTTTCAACTCACGGGCAATGGTCAGCAGGACGGCCACTCCGGAGGCATTGTCTTGTATGCCGGTGTACTCGGCTAGCGAAGGGCCGCTTCCGCTGGTCGGCTTTTCCGGTTCAGTTTCTTTGGCTTCGGCGGCGGCAGCTTCGATTTCTTCGGCCGAGATCGGCGTATCGTAGTGCGCGCCGATGATAACCTGCTTGCGAAACCGGGTTTGCCGGCCATCGGCTCCGGTGCGGGTGAACCCCTTTCCTTCAACAAAAACAGCAATGTTGCGAGAGAACGGAGCCGCCTGCATGGTGGCATCGGCATCCTCATCAGCAGATGCCTCCTCCTGATCTTCCGCAGGTTCCGTGGGCAACGCAAATGTAGTCACGATGGGGGCATATCCCATGTCTTTAAGTGTTTCCATGATGAAATCGCCGGCCGCATACTCCTGATCGGAACCGGGACTGCGACCGGAATATGTCCGGGCAAACCGCCTGGCAAATTGGGAACCGTCTTTTCCGTAATCGGCCACCGGCAGTTTCTCCTCTTCGACAGAATCACAGGCCGCCAACAGCAAGGATAGCAACAACAGGAGAATGACCGGCAAAATAAAACGCCGTGAGCCAGAGGATCTTGATACTTTCAGCATGTATTTCGTGCCTCCATCAAAAACACTATCATTTTACTTGTTGTCTGACGGAAGCGCAAGATAAGCCGACAAAACGAAACTCTAAGTCGAACGCAACGCTTGGTCAAGATCGTCAATCAGGTCCTCTGCATCTTCAAGACCGATGGAAAGGCGAATAAGATCCGGCGTAATACCTCCGGCTTGTAGTTCCGCATCGGACATTTGCGCATGGGTCGTACTGGCCGGATGGATCACCAGAGATTTCGCATCGGCAACATTGGCCAGCAATGAAAAAAGCTTCAGATGATCGATAAAGCGAACCGCAGCATCACGTCCACCCTTAACGCCAAAGGCAAAGATCGAGCCGGCCCCGTTGGGAAGATACTTTTGAGCCAATTCATAGGACGGGTCGTCGGGGAGACACGGATGGCGGACCCAAGAAACACATGGGTGGCCGGCCAGAAATCCGGCAATTTTCTCGGCGTTTTCAACATGTCGGGCCACACGAAGGGGCAGTGTCTCCAAGCCCTGAATAAACAACCAAGCGTTAAACGGACTCATGGCCGCACCGGTGTCACGCAATAACGAGACTCGAGCGCGGGTAATGAAAGCCGCGGCACCAATGTCTTGGGTGTAGCTCAGGCCATGGTAGCCGGCATCCGGTTGGGAAAGCAGCGGGAAGCGGTCGGTGGCGCCATAGTCAAAACGACCCGCATCCACGATCACCCCGCCAAGGGAGGTTCCATGACCACCTATAAATTTGGTTGCGGAATGCACCACAATGTCCGCGCCGAGTTCGATGGGTCGAATCAGATAAGGCGTTCCGAATGTGTTGTCAACGATCAGGGGAATACCGCTCCGATGCGCAGCTTCGGCCAGTGCGGGGATGTCCGCGACGTTGCTCAGGGGATTTCCGATTGATTCGACAAAAAAGGCCTTGGTCCGCGGTTGCACAGCCGCCACATAAGCAGCCGGATCGGAAGGATCCACAAATGTGGTCTTGATCCCGTAGTGGGGCAAGGTATTGGCCAGCAGATTATAGGTTCCACCGTAGAGAGTGGCCGCGGCGACCACATGATCGCCCCCTTGGGCCAGATTCATGATGGCGTAGGTCACGGCGGCCGAACCGGACGCGGTGGCCAGCGCGCCGATTCCGCCTTCAAGGCTGGCCATTCGCGCCTCAAAAACATCGGTGGTCGGATTCATCATCCGCGTATAGATGTTTCCGGAACGCGCCAAGCTAAAAAGATCGGCGCCATGCTGCGTATCTTCAAAAACATAGGATGTGGTCTGATAGATGGGCACGGCACGCGATCCGGTCGTCGGATCGACCTGTTGGCCGGCATGCACCGCTCGCGTATGAAAGCCATATTTGTTTTTATCCACGGCAAAAGCCCCCCTATTCATACTGTTCACGTATGCATTTGATGATACGGCGGGCATCAATTGATGTCAAGTCGGTATCACCTGCGGATCGGCCGACGATTCCATGTTTATTCAGAGACTCGCATGTTCTTTTCGGAAACGGCTGGGGGTCTGTCCGTCTTCGCTCTGAAAAACAGCCGAAAAGCGGCTGGGGGATCGGAATCCGCACCTTCGGCCCACTTCCGCCACGGGCAAGCGTGTTTCAATCAGCAGCCGCCGGGCGTTGCTCAGTCGAATCTGGGTCAGGTAATTATACGGGCTGGTGTTGAAGGCTCGTTTGAAAGTCCGGATAAAATGAAAACAATTCATGTTGCACAAAGCCGCCATATCTTCCACAGAAAGTCGTTCGGCATAGTGCAATCGCATATGACGAACAACCGAACTGAATCTGGACTGTTCGCCTACAAGAATTTCAGGAACAGACAGGTCAAGAGATGCGGGTTGCCGATAGTAATGACGAACCAAAAGAACCAAGAGTTCTTCGGCCAAGCAGCGCATGAGAATTTCACGTCCGCAGTAGGCACACTTGCTTTCCTGAATCAGGCGGGAGATCAAGTGCTGGATATCCGAGCGCAGAGGAAAAGCGCAATGAGGAAAAAGAAAACCGAAGGCGTTGACGTTGATCTGTCGGATCAGTCGAGTCATGCTGTCCGCGCAGATAAGAAGGAGAATATACGAAACCTCGCTGTGAGCGGATTTTACACCGTGGCGCTGTCCCGGGTTAATGGGAATAATCTGACCGGGTTGACAGTCAACCGACTGATCTTCAATTTGGAATTGTCGAAGCGGCGTCAAAGGAATCAGGAATTCATAAAAATTATGGATATCTGAAAATTCGGACGGCAGATCGATGGGTTGCCCCGTCAAAACAACATGAACAAATCCACAGCTAATTGTGGTAAAATGTGCTGATCGATCGCGGGTTCTCATGATCGATAGCATAAATTTATCATTCGACGTCATAAACTTCGACTCCTATCTCCTTCTGAAATCCATGAATATCCGGCTTCATTTCGCATAAGTTGCGCTATAATACAAGCAAAAAAAATTATAATGCCAAACAAGTTCAGTGGCAAGTGCCTTTTGCGCAAATTGTTTAAAAAATGCAACAATCATGAATATTTATGAATTAAAGACAGCTAATATCGGGGATGGTACAATGTTCCGTGGCTTACTTCGTCTTGGTTGTATCCGGGACCGGCACTATGTTAATATTGTGACTGAACAATGAGTTTTTGCCCGGAGGTTGGACTTGAGGACCGTTAAAACACAACGGGGAACCGCAATAGTGCTTCTGATTATCGGTCTGCTCATGTTGACGGCCGGATCGGTCGACCCTGCGTTGGTCGCTGCAAGGCCTGTTCAGGCAACCGAATTGACCGATCAATCCGACCCGGATCCTGCGGCCGAAGAAGAAGAACCGACCAAGCAGATCGACCTTTATCCAACGATAAGCCACTCTTCGGTTTCGGCTCTTGCAATCGAAACCAGTCGCCAAAGGACCCTATACACCAAACAAATCAACCCTCGCATCCATATGCCGGCCGCGTCCAAAATCATGACTGCGTTGATCGCCTGCGAACGTTTAAAAACCGATGTTCAAGTGACGATCAGCAAGGTAGCGGCCGAGGTGGGCGCGCAGGAAAAGACTCCGGACGGAGTTATTCTCCATTCAGGAGATAAATATCCGTTGGGTTATTTGCTGGCCCGCCTGATTTATTATGATTCTGACGCGGCGGCATTGGCCATCGCGGAACAGATCTCCAATGTTGAGGAACAGTTTGTCGAAATCATGAATGCCCGGGCAACGGCTTTTCGTATGACCGGCACCGTTTTCAAAAACAGCACCGGCGATCTGGTCTACGATATGTCCGCCACCGGCATTTCCAAATCGAATCCCGGTTCTGCTCTTCTGCAATACACCACCCTGCCGGACATGGCTCTCCTCTTCCTTCAGGCCATCGCCAATCCGGTTTTTTTTGAATATCTGACCACTCCTTCCAGATATTTTGTCCTCAGCGAATCGTCAATTGTCGTCATGCGCAATAGAATGTCCGGTATCTGGACGCGATCGGAAGGATTGATCAACGGCGTTTTTTATAGTCAATGGGCCAACAGCAGTTTTATGGCCGCAATAGGAACGGTTAACGACATCAACACGATTGTCCTGACTTACATGGGCAATCCCGATGAGGCCGACAATGATCTGATGGCCATCTTTCAGGCCTGCGAATCCTTTTACACTAGGTCACCGTTGGTGATGGCCGGTGATTTGTTTGCCGGCACCACAGAGCAAACCGTTGATGGTGAATCTTTTGGCTTGGTGTTCAAAAACACCGTTTATTACGTGCATCCGCACAGCAATGACTGGTTGAAACAGACCATTCGCTACAAGTCGCTGGGGCCTTTTAACCGGCCGATTCTGCGTAGCATGACGGTAGGGCAGGTCGTCTTTGAGCTCGTGGACGGAACTCAAATCGCCGTTGATGTCGCACCCGACCGGCAGATCCTTTCCAGCATTTCGATTATCGACAATGTGCTCAGCGGACTGCAGCGAAACAGCAACCTGGCCACCGTTCTGATCATTGCCGGGTTGTTCCTGATCATCGTGATGTTGATCCGCGTCATTGTAGGAATTGATCGTGTCCGCCAATTGACCAAACGAATCCGATCGGAAAAGCGCAACCGGCGTCCGGAAAATTAATGTCTTGTTACGGGATACGCCGGATCCGGGCCGCATAAAATTGGATCAGCAAACTCAGCACCAAATCAAATAACAGCACCGCTGCCTGAACTGCGACAGGAAAAACATACCAAAAGAATGGGAATTTTTCGGCCAATGCCCACACATCGGCTCGGACGAAAAAAAGAATGACCATGCCCGTCAGAATATTACCGACGACCAGCTTAAGCAAGGTTGCCGCGACGCGGCCAAAACGCTGGTCAATGATCGCCCTAAGCAGAGGATAGGGACCGAAGAAAAAGATAAAGGGAAAGGAAACGGCTAGGCCGGGCCAGGCCAAACTAAGCAGCGCAGCAGCCAGATATGCGATCGCCGCCATGCCCACCCCTCCCTCGATAACCGCGATGGCCAAACATAACGCGGTCAATGCCAAGATAAACAAGTTCGCCGTCGGTAAGATCTGTTTAAGAAACAGCAACAAAATGATCAAGGCGACCAAAAGGCCGCCATAACTTAATCGCCTGACCAAACGTCGGTTTTTATCCGGATCAGCAGCAGCCACAGAGGTCACCACCCATACACTCGCAACAGGAATCGGCGCAGCAAAGACAACTCAAAGCATTGCAGATATCGTTGACATCGGATCCGCCCTGCCGATAATAGGGACCATATCGCTGTTGTTGCTGCCATGGTTGTTGCTGCTGCCACTGCTGTCCGGCCGTGTAATCAGGGTTGGTGTAACGTTGTCCCTGTTTATGATTGGGATTGGTCAACCGGTCGTAAGCTTCGTTGATCTCCTGCATTTTTTCCTTGGCAAGGTTTTCCAGCGGATGGTCCTTATAGTTGTCAGGATGATATTTTTTGACCAGTTCACGATATGCTTTTTTTATTTCTTCCTGTGTTGCGCCGGGTTTGACCCCCAGCACTTCATAGGGTGATTTAGCCATGATGGTAATTCCTTTCCTAGTGGCTCACAGTCGAGTCGGTTTTTCTCCTCGCAGAATCCGTTGGCGGGTATCCGGAAGACCCAAGGTAAAGATGTTGGCGATGAGACCGCCATCCCGCCGATAAGGCAACAGCGCCGCGGTCCGATCCATCTCCAGCTCCAAATCGGCCAGCCTTTCTCCGGCAGCCGCACGAGCCGTGGCAAGATCCAGCCCACCATAAGGGTTCCAGCTTCCATTATTGCAGTCACGCGTCCAATCGTCAATCGCATCCATCAGATAGATCCAGCAACCCAAGTGGCCTCCTAACAAACCAATGGCCTGGCGGATCGGCTCATCCTCACAAACCAGTGTCGCGGACCGAGAAAAAATTTGGCTGAGCAGACCGCCAAACACGTTGCTCGCGGCCGGATCGGGGGGGCCGGACTCCAGCCGCCTTAAATCGTTCATGGCCGAGGCAATCCAACGGTCATAGGCGGGGAATCGGTTCACGGCTCGGCGGTAACTGCGTTTCAAAGCAATTTTCGCGATCCGGCCGGAAAAGGGATGCTCATCGGCCACATCATCCACCGCCTTGTACCAAGCAAATAAGACGGTCAGACCGGCGCAAAGCTCCAAAACCTCACCACCTCTGGCAATCGGCCGCTTGGCCAACGGGTTGAGAATACAGCCGGCCACCTCGTCCGTCGGCTGTTGTTGACTCAAAGACAGCAGCAAGACAGCAAGCATCGTCAGATCATAGTTTACACCAACACGAGGCAACTGACCGTAGTCATGACCGATCTGTTTGCAAATGCCACAGTAAATCGATTTGTAACGCGTGAATTCCCTCATCAACAATTCGGGTTTCAGCGGGCGAACATAGCCAAACATCAAGCCTCCGGATCATTTCAACAGTATTAAAGAAAGCTAATTTATGTTATCATACTATGCAATTGCGAGTAAGGCTTTTTTGTAAACGAATCGTGGCCGAGGAACCGGCCGAAAGGAGAGCACCGCGATGAATCTCACCACTGTCCGCACCCGTTTTGCCCCCAGCCCGACCGGCTTCATGCATGTCGGTAATCTGCGGACGGCTTTGTATGAATACCTGATCGCCAAATCAGCCGGCGGCTCTTTTGTTCTGAGAATCGAGGACACAGATCAAGACCGGCTTGTGGACGGCGCGATCGACATCATCTACAGAACTTTGCGCCAAGTAGGCCTTGTGCACGATGAAGGGCCGGATATCGGCGGGCCTTACGGACCGTATGTGCAAAGCCAGCGGTTGGCTTTGTATCAATCCTTTGCCCAAGAGCTGGTTCAGAGAGGACACGCCTACTTCTGTTTTTGCAGCCGGGAGCGGCTTGAAAGCCTCAAAAATCAGGCTGAAAACTCCGGGTTCTCCGGTTACGACCGTCACTGCCGCAATTTACCGGCAGAAGAATTGGAACGCCTTCTGGCGTCCGGCATCCCCTATGTTGTCCGACAGAAAATGCCGCTTACGGGATCCACAACGTTCACGGACGCGGTTTTCGGATCCATTACGGTGGAGAATAACGAACTGGAGGATCAGGTCCTGTTGAAATCCGACGGCTTTCCGACCTACAACTTCGCCAATGTCGTCGATGACCACACCATGGCGATCACCCACGTTGTCCGAGGATCGGAATACCTTTCGTCGGTGCCGAAGTACAATTTGCTTTATGAGGCCTTCGGCTGGGAGATTCCAACCTATGTCCACTTGCCGCTGATCGTCGGTCAGGATGGTCGGAAACTGTCAAAACGACATGGTTCAACCAGCTTTGACGATTTGGTGGCCGAAGGATACCTGCCCGAGGCGATCATCAATTATATCGCCATGCTTGGCTGGTGCCCCGCGGATAACCGCGAAATTTTCTCCCTTTCGGAATTGTGTCGAAACTTCGATATAACCGGTATCAGCAAATCACCTTCGGTTTTTGATTATGATAAACTCAGCTGGTTCAACGCCGAATACCTGCGGAGGATGCAACCGGCTGATTTTCTCGAACTGATCCGTCCTCATCTGGATCCGGCGTTCGGAGAAATGAAATATGACGGCCCGCTGCTGGCCGAACTGCTGCAGCCCAGATTGACCAAACTGAACCAAATTGGCGAAATGGTTGGCTTTTTGACGGTTCGCCAAGCATATGATCCGGCCTTGTTTACCAACAAAAAAAGCAAGTCGACACCGGAGCTGGCCATGTCTGTTTTACCACAGGCAATCGAGACTTTATCTCATTTGCCCGACTGGAATCGAACAAGCATTCACGATGCGCTGATGACGGTAGCCGAACAGCTCGATCTGAAAACCGGACAAGTGATGTGGCCTGTCCGTATTGCCGCTTCGGGTCAGGCGGTGACACCCGGCGGCGCCGTCGAAATTTTGGTTATCCTCGGTAAAGCCGAGTCGCTGGAGCGGCTTGGCATTGGATTGGATCTTCTGGCCAACCCCTGACATTGCCATCGCAAAGGAGCTCACACCATGAACAGCAACAACGACCCGATCAACCCGACGACAGACGATGTTTCTGCTAATTTCATCCACGACCTGATCGATGAGGATCTTGCGCCCGGGGGCCGATTTGCCGGCAAAACCGTCCATACGCGTTTCCCTCCGGAGCCAAACGGATATCTGCATATCGGCCATGCCAAAGCCATTGTCATTGATTTCGGCACCGCGGAAAAATACAACGGACTCTGTAATTTGCGCATGGACGACACCAACCCAAGCACGGAAGACGTCGAATATGTGGAGGCCATTCAGAACGACATCCGTTGGCTGGGGTATGACTGGGGAGGCCGTTTCTATTACGCCTCGGATTATTTCCCTCAGATGTTTGATTTTGCCTGTCGTCTGATCGAGAAAGGGCTGGCCTATGTTTGCGAGCTGACCCCAAGCCAGATCCGGGCTACACGAGGAACCCTAACCACACCGGCGACACCGAGTCCATATCGTGATCGGCCCGCCAGCGAGAGTCTGGATCTTTTTCGGCGGATGAGGGCCGGCGAATTTCCCGATGAAGCCATGACTTTGCGCGCAAAGATTGATTTAAATTCGGGGAATTTCAACATGCGCGACCCGGTGCTCTATCGCATTTTGCGCGCCCACCACCACCGAACCGGTGATGACTGGTGCATCTATCCCATGTATGATTTTGCCCATCCGATTGAAGATGCCTTGGAAGACATCACGCACTCCCTGTGCTCCCTCGAATTTGAAGACCACCGTCCCCTTTATGACTGGGTCATTGAGCATATCGACGCGCCCGCAAAGCCGCGGCAAATCGAATTTGCCAGATTGAATATCAATCACACGGTTATGAGCAAGCGCAAACTTCGCATACTGGTGGAAGGCGGGCATGTCAGCGGCTGGGATGACCCGCGTATGCCGACATTGAGTGGTTTGCGGCGCCGAGGCTACACACCGGCGTCCATTCGAAACTTCATTGAGCGGATCGGCGTGTCCAAGGTCAACAGTATGGTGGACTATGCCTTCCTTGAACATTGTCTTCGCGAAGATCTCAATCAAAATGCCCGACGAGTAATGGCTGTTTTGCGGCCGATCAAACTGATTATCGACAATTATCCCGCCGACCGAAATGAAAAATTCCCTGTCGAGAACAATCCGGAACGCCCGGAGGATGGTGTTCGCGAGGTCAGTTTCTCACGAGAGCTTTGGATCGAGGCGGATGATTTTATGGAGACTCCGGCCAAGGGCTATTTCCGGCTTTTCCCCGGCAACGAAGTTCGTCTTAAATCAGCGTATATCGTCCGATGCACCGGCTGTAAAAAGGATGCCGATGGACAAGTGCGCGTTGTCCATGCCGAGTATGACCCGGCCACACGTGGGGGAAGCACACCGGATGGCCGGCGCATCCGAGGAACCATTCATTGGGTCGATGCGGCAACCGCGCAGACCGCCGAGATCCGGCTCTACGATAATTTGTTTTCAGTGGAGGATCCCGACACCGCGGACCAGGAAATCATCAATCATCTGAATCCCGATTCATTGGAGGTTCTTCCGGATTGCAAAATCGAGGCCTCTCTCCAAGGTTGCCGGCCCCCCGAAGCTTTCCAGTTTCTCCGCTTGGGCTATTTCTGTCCGGACAACGTGGACAGCCGGCCGGATGCGCTGGTTTTCAATCGCTCGGTATCCCTGAAAGACAGCTGGAGACCAAAATAATCGGAGGTTCTTCGGCATTCAATGACCGGACGTGTTCCATAGCACCGCCGCTTAATCGGCGGTGAAAATATAAACGGTTTCCTGTTGGTATGGGTTGCCGGCTTTGTAAATCGGATCGGCAAACCCGGGATGATGGACGGCGTCCGGGAAATATTGCGTTTCCAGGCAAAAGCCGTCACGGCGATCATAACGGACACCTTCTTTGCCGACCGTCGACGTCATCATATTACCGGAGTAAAACTGAAGACCGGGCAGCGTCGACACGACTTGCATGCGTCGACCGCTTTGGGGCTCGAAAACGGCGGCAACCGGTTGTTTGCGGTCGCGCAAGGATTCCCGCAGAACGAAATTATGATCAAAACCTCCCGCTGCCAACAGAACATCGGTCGTATCAAAGGCCGAACCAATGGACTTGGGCCGGCGAAAATCCAGCAGGGTTCCCGCAACCGGCAAAATCTGTCCGGTTGGAATGAGTTCGTCATCGGTCGGCGTGTAGAAATCCGCGGCTATTTGCACCTCGTGGCTGAAAATATTGCCACTCCCCTGCCCGGCGAGATTGAAATAACTGTGATTGGTCAGATTGATCACGGTGTCGGCATCGGAAGCGGCGGAAAAACGTATGATCAGCCGATAATCCGAAGTCAGAATATAGGTCGCTTGAGCATTAAGATTACCGGGATAACCCTCTTCCCCATCCGGGCTATGATAATAAAAATTAACTCCGGGACCTTCGACGAATTGAGCTGCCTCGCCGCGCCAGACAACCTTGTCAAATCCTCGCTTCCCTCCATGGAGATGATTGCGCCCATCGTTGGCAAACAGGGCATATCGGCGATCGGAAATCGGCAGGTCGGCTCGGGCAATTCGGTTGCAGCATCGGCCGATGGTCGCTCCGAAATAGTCTTTGCCGTTTTCATAGGACGGCAAATCGTCATAACCAAGCACAACGTCCTGAAAATGGTGATCCCGATCCGGCATCATGAGACGCTGCAGTGTGGCTCCATAGGACAGCAACGTGCAAAAGGTACCATTCTCCTGATAAATCGTAAAACTTTGAACATTCTGACCGGCCTGAGTATGACCAAAATCCCCGATGACAATACGCATATTATTCTTCTCCTCCAAGGTCATCTGCTGCCGCCTCGTCATCGATTTCCGATTGGTCATCTGCTGCCACCTCGTCATCGATTTCCGCTTGGTCATCGGCTGTCACCTCGTCATCGATTTCCGCTTGGTCATCGGCTTCCGGCCGATCACCGCCCGGTGCAAGCAGTTTCCGGAGCACAACAGGAAAATAGACCACCGCAAACGAGAGCAATGCCATGAGGATGCCTACCTGCCAGACCCGCTCCGGATGTGTGGCCAAATGCCATGACTCCAGATAATCGATCAGCCCGGCCGCATTGGTGAACCCGTGATGGATTTGCAGCTGATAGCTGAGCAAAAAGGATACGCCGGATAAAACGGTGTAAATAAGATAAAGCAGCGGCGAAACAAAAAGGAGAAAGTATTCCAATGGCTGGCTGACGCCGCTGACCAATGAAACCAGCGCCGTAATCGCCATCAGCAAATAAAGGCGGGTCCTGTTCGGAGTCCGGGCGGTCAAAGCAAAGCAAACGGCAATGGCGGGGATGCTGAATATCAACATCGGATAAAACCCCGCCAGCAAACGGCCGGCCGTCGGATCTCCGGCAAAAAAGCGGCTCAATTCACCTGTGAACAACCGGCCGCTTAAGTCGGTGAACTGTCCACTGTCAAACCAGATCGACTGATTAAGAACGTGGTCCAATCCAAAAGGAAGCAGCAGTCGATTTAAAAGACCATAAGAAAAGGCGCCGGTGGTACCCATCTGCGACAATCTGGAGGCGGTTGCGACAAGCTCGTTTCGGATCAAGGAGGCCAGCGCTCCGAATCCGGAGCCAAGCAAAACAGAGGTCAAAACAGCCACCAGCGCCGACAGGCGAATGCCGGAAAAATAATCCAGCCAAGCCGGTAATCGCCAAGTACGACATCTGTTGTGCAGCAGGGCGGTCATCATACCGATGATCAAGCCGCCAAAAACCCCGGCGTAAAACGAGGGCTGAACATCGGCTCCGGCCAACAGTTCATACAGCGCCGAGCCTGAGTGATGGAATGCTAGGTAGGCGGCAACCGCTGACAAGGCAGCCGCGCCATTTTGAGCGTTGGCCAGCCCATAGGCCAAGGCAACAGCAACCAAAAGAGGAAATTGCCTCAAGAGAACCGTGCCGGAACGCAGGAGAATATCGGCGCCGAGAAATCCAAAGAAGCGTCCTGTCAAATCACCGGCCATGATCAAAAGGCCGGCCAAGGGCAACAGAGCGGCAGGTGTAATCAGAATTTCGCCGACCCTTTTAAGCCCATCGACTCCCTTGCGCAACGAAAGTTTCATGATGAAAAAGCCCCTTTAACGATCAACGTCACGCTTTTCAATACTGGCGCTTGATTTTCCTGGACGTTGTTTTTTCAAACTCGGTCGCGCGCAGGGTAAAACGCTTGATATATTTATAGGTCACCAGCGAATGATT
>JAAYNF010000017.1 GCA_012520975.1 Clostridiaceae bacterium
AACAACTGGGAGGGTGTAAAATGTTCGCTATAAAGGAAAGAGAGGATATAGAAATCCACGGACAAGTAACATATACGTCTGAAATATTTACGTTTCTTTTTTGGGAGATAGAAAAGCAAACTTACCCCGAGCGCAAGATAACAATCAGGCGGAGAACGGATTAGAGAGGCATCTGATCTTTTTGCGACTTTTCTGCGACGACTTTTAGGGGGAAATAGTTTATACTGTATACTGAGGTGCAGTCCGGTTGGGCGGATTTTGGTTTGCAAAGTTAAAAAAATAAGCAGGGCAGCGGATACAAGGATACCGCTTTTACCCGCTGACCAGGCGGGGACCCTGCGATTAAATTATAGCAAAAAAAATTTTAAAAATCAATGAAAAATAGGTAATTTCGTATTTGACAAATGTTGGAAATAATGTTATACTATAATTAACAAAACCACCTGACCAGTGGTTATATAAAAAACTTTCAAGGGAGTTGATAATATGTCAAGAATTCAAGTATCATTTGGGAGAGTTGTATTAGTCAAAGAAAAAGTGGGAAGGTACGAACTTCCAAGGAAGATTGGGAGTCCAGAGGATGCGTACAACGCAATCACGACATTAACAAATGTGCAAGAAGAAGCACAAGAGGTATTCGGAATTCTTATCCTGAACACTAAAAACAAAATAGTAGCAGCGCACGAAGTTAGCAGAGGCGAGCTGAACAGTTCTTTGGTACACCCGAGGGAAGTATTTAAGCCGGCAGTACTTCATAATGCAGCGGCTATTATATGTTTCCACAATCACCCCAGCGGCGATCAATCACCAAGCGAAACTGATATTAAAACAACCAACCGTTTGGTTGAGGCCGGCAAGATTATGGGAATAGAAATTTTGGATCATATCATAGTTGGCGATGAGGGATACGTCTCCCTTAAACAAATGGGGGTGATGTAAATGTTGTTTCAACCAGGTCAGATAGTAGCAACGATAGGGGCGCTAAGCGCCCTTTCAATAGAAGATATTATGAAAGCATTGAGCAGACACTTATCAGGCGACTGGGGGGATTTATCAGCCGAAGATAAGCGAGAGAATGATTTTTCAGTTAAGAATGGATTCAGAATCCTCTCATCGTACTCAAGCAAAAAAGGAGTGAAATTCTGGATCATAACCGAAGCAGACAGAAGCGTGACAACTGTGTTGCTTCCTGAAGAATATTAAGAAATCCGTATTTGACAAATGTTGGTAATAATGTTATACTATAATTAATAAAACCACACGACCAGTGGTTTTAAAATAAACTTTCAAGGGAGTTGATAAAAATGTTCACACCCCATAAAGCTTGTCCTTTAAGCGAGGGAAAATTAACAAGAAACGAAGCTAAAATCAGAGGATGGTGCAAGATATGCAAGCAAGAGTGCTCTGCAAAAAAGGAAGGGAGTGAGTTCCGTGTTAGTCAAGAGGTTTAACGACATCCGTACTTTACCAATCGGGTTTGTGGACCCAGCGGTCAAATATCTTCGAGAGAGAGTCAAACGTGCCTGTCAGAAAGCAGCAATCGATGAAAACTGGTGGGCAACACGGAAATTCGCAGATGCACTCGAGAAGGGAGCGTTCTCAGAACCCGTCTGCATTCTCTGTGACAGGTTCTGCTACGTAACAAGCTTCGACTTCGGCGCCTGTCCGAGGACTTCAGAGGCAATCGAGCTGATGGACGACTTCGGACTATCTCCAGAAGAAACAGAAGGAAAGGAGGGATACTAATGGCTAGACCAGTTAAAATGATTGACGGATACAGTGAAAGTCTCTGGAAATCAGTTGTTGTAAAATCCCTCCGAATCGGATGGCCAGAAGGATTGAAAGAAGCCTCACGCAGACTGAACAAGTCTACGATGAAATCCCTTTTAATTTGTGGCCTGTTCGAGGATGTGTTTCCTCCTGAAGAAGAATTGCAGGAGGCTATGGATGAGGTTAACCGCTTCGACTTCGAGGCCCTGTGTGCAAGAGAAACACATCACGGGCAAGGGCTTGCGGACAGGTTCTGCGACTTGGAGGACGAGGCAGTATATGCGGCCCGGAACTGTAAGCCGGACATTTGGGCAATGGCTAATAAATACGGCATATGGATTCCACCACGTGCGATGAATGTATTCTACACATGGCACTGGCTGAGGAACGAAATCAGGGGCGGTAAGCGGGAGATTGACCGCACGCCGTGGACCGGTATTCCCAAAGTGATGGCAGACAGCCACACCTACGAGGGAAAGAAAATAGGCCAGGGGATTACGCTCTTGAGTGGCCACTATTCCCAGCACAGGGAAATTGGCAGACTGGTCCAGGAAAAGGGCTGGCAGTGGATACGAGAACAGGTCCAAAACTCAGGAGTATTTGAGACGGAAGACATCCCTAAGCAAACGAGCATACTAGATCTAAATCTAGATTAAAAAAAAGAGAATATTTGAGAAAACTGCATCCTTTCGATGCGGTTTTTTCTTTAAAGGAGAGAGGTACTATGCGGACACCGAATAAAATAGTATGGATTGCAGCTGGAAATCAGGAAAATGAAAGCCTGGTTTCTCTTTTTTCGAACCTTGTTAAGCAGGTACCTTGGAATTGCACGAATCTGCTTATTACCAATGCGGCAAACTGGAGAACATTTAACGGGGAAACGTACAAGGTGACAGTTGATAAAGAAGAGGACCACTCTCTTGTGGCCCGATACAGACAGGTTGTTTTGGCTGCGTACCATGAAAATGTTCTGGAGGACGCTGACATAATCGTTACTGGCGGAATGACAGCGGTTATGTTAGCATATATGCTAACCCATGGTAATAGCGGCATAACTTTGAGGAATAAGCCGATAGTTTACGTTTCTCCAAAAGTACCAGAAAAGGGAGTGGCAGAATTTACTGTTGAAGGATATGAGGAAAGCATGTTTTGGTGGATGGTGGGCAATATACCAAATGTTCATGCTGTTGTGCTGGATAACGATACGGAATATGAATTGGCAGACAAAAGGCTATTTCGAGCATGCCCGAACACCGACAAAAAAATAAGGCGGCTGATTTTATGGAAGTATGAGCCTTTAGATGGTATGCCGGAGAAGGAGGATAAAGTGGTATGGAGTGGAAGGTGGAACAACATAAAAAAGCCGGATATAGCGGCTAAAATAATGGCCATATTGTCGGGGAGAGGGATAGATGTAGAGTTTTTCATTCCGACAATAAGTGCGTCAAGGAGAAGGTTGTTGACGAACATAAAGGAGACCTTCCAGAGTGTTTATATTGGACTAGATTCGCAGGAGTACCGAAAAGAAGCAGGCAATGCAAAGGTGCTTTTGATTACGTCCGAGGTTGAAGGGCAGCCGCTGGGGTACCTTGAACTGCTGGAACTTGGCGTTGTCCCGGTTATAAGAAAGAGACCATGGATGAAAACGTTTATGGGAGAGGATTGGCCACTTGTTTATACAAACGAGGGAGAGGCTGTGGAACTGTGCATTGAGGCGATGAGGAACTATGATAAATACATGGTCTTGATGCAGGATAGGCTTAAAGCTAGATATAACAAGGACCCGAATTTTTCAAATTTAATAACAGGCATATGGGAAGATTACGTGGCAGGTGATTATACCCACGACTATTCGCTGGATGTGAAAGGGAGGGGAGTGTTTTGAACGGGAAAGTTATTGAAATTGACATAAATAGACTGGACGAAAACGAGTTGTCGGCCAACAAAGAAGATTCCATGGTATTTGAGCGACTGAAAAAAGAGTTGCAGAAGTGGGGCATGGTAGAGCTCCCGGTTGTTGCTAAGGATGGAGAAAGGTATCGTATTATAGCAGGACATCACAGGATTAGGGCCTGGAAAGCGATTGGCCATGACACGGTTAAGGTTGTTGTTATAGAAAGAAACATTGACAAGGAAGAAGAGTTCAACCTGGTAAACAATCTGAACCTTATAAAAGGCGACATATCAAAGGGCGAAATTATCAAAAAGGTGCGGCAGCACAAGTTAAACCCGGAAAAGATTGACTTATTCAGGTATCCGACATCGCAATTATTCCCTAGGCTATCAGTAGAAGATATAAAGACAAAGGAGGATGAACAAAAAAGACTGGCAAAAATAAATGAATTGACATTAGTAATAGCAAAGGAAATAGCAAAAGCGATGGTTGACGAAAAGGATGAACTTGTTTCGTTTTTGGTGGTTCGTGATAAAGCTTGTGCAGTTATCAGAATACCGTTTAAGAGTGGCAAGGTAGCAAGGGAAAGATCCGCGCATATTAAGGAATTGATAAAAAAGGCTATTAAAGAGGCAGGTGTTGAGTAATGGCCAAGCGTAAGTTTACAGAAAGAAAAAAACAGCTATTTATTAACTTAATAGCCAATGGCAATACAATAGTAAACATTTGCGATGCTATGGATATTGACACCTCCACGTATAGGAAAGCAAGAGCCGCAGACCCTGAGTTTGCAAAGGAAGTTGATGAAGCTAAAAAAATAAGACTTCATTTAGTGGAAGATGCGTTGTTTATGTCAGCAATTTCCGGCAATGTGCTTGCTCAAAAATTCTACCTGGTCA
>JAAYNF010000132.1 GCA_012520975.1 Clostridiaceae bacterium
AAACTTGTCGCCGCTGTTAAACCTTTCTTCTGGTGTACAGATTGGAAGTTCGTCGTCTGGTAGTTTTTCAGCGGCCGCTATTTCCTTGAATTTAGCTGTCAGCCATTCTTCACACTCGGCAAAGTCTGCGTCGGTGAAGGTAAATTCAATAGTCTGAACTGGGAAAGGCGGATAGTCAGCTTTGATCTTCGCATCTCGTTTGCTGTGGTCTTTAAGGAAAGCAACCACCTGTGCGCCCTGGGCGTCAAATCCGATCTTGCGCAACATATAGCAGTAAATAAGAAGCTGACGACGCCAATCCTCAAAATCTCCGAATATGATCTTCCAGACCGAAGCGGTCTTATAGTCTGTAACTATTTTTGTCTTGTCGTTATAAAGGTCAAACTGACCGGATAGAATATAATTGCCAAAAGGAATTTTAATGCGTTCTTCCTTCAGTTCGTGGTCAAGTTCCTGGTGCCTTTCAAGGACGGCATGGACTGCTGTTCCGAAAAGAAGCCATACCATGTCGGAAACATCACGTTCGATCTCGTTGTTGTGACGGCGTTCCAGGATCGTTTCCCGGACGCCTTTCAAAAGAGAAGTCACACGGTATTCATTCGGTTCGAATACATAGTCACGCTGGGCCAGGCTGACAAAAGGAGCGGGAAGGTTGAATTTATTCGTTATGATCATTGCCCTTGCCCCCTTCCTGAGTCTGGCCGGCGGTCAGCTTTGCGATCTGCTGCTTTAATTCTGCGATGTGTGCTTCGGCCTTGTCGGCACGTTCTTTATGTGTCTTTGAGTCTATAAACCACATATCAGAAAACTTTTGTGCGGTTTGTAATTGCTTTTTAAGTTCCTGGTTTTCTACCAGAATATCAAATATAAAATCCTTTACGGCTTCGGTATCATATAGATTCAACACTTGAAAAACCTCCTTTAATTCGATATAATGAAATTAAACTTAATTCTTTTCTTTAGGGTTAGGACCGTTGCGCTTTGTGGTGATTGCGTAGCGGTCTTTTTCTACTTGTACTTCATACTGCTTGCCCCCCTTTCCGGATATTTTTCAAAACCTCCGGCCAGGTAAGTAAAGAGGACCCCCAAGGCCAGGAAGATTATTGCCCTGATAATTCCTTCGAAAAGGGGAAGTGTGCCACATTCAAGTGCTCCAACAGTCCCGTACATGAGAAAAAACATGAGGAAGGCTATACACCCAAACACTTTCTTTTTATGTTTCTGCCAACTTTGCAGTCTTTTCATACTTCTCACACCTCGCTTCCCTGGCACTCCGGGCAGTAGTGCTTCCATTCCCCGTCTGCCAGTTTCTTTTTCCAGCCTTCCTCATTCATAAAATCCATTACATCCGCCCAACTGTCGCACTCTTGCCCAGTTCCGCAGTTGTCGCAGATAACCATATACTTGTTTTTGTAAATTTTCTCTATCATTCCTATCCCTCCTTGTTGAATTTTTCAAATTCATATACCCATACCCAGGGATTTGTATCCCAGCCGTATCCACGCTTGGCATTAATGTCGTTCCAAGTGTTGTAGAAAAGTGTATCGCATTTGCAGTCTGGCGAATGTGGCCCTGTCTGCAAACAATCGCTACAGCAACAGCCCTCTAATCTGCAATCGTCCACCGTTATCTCCTGCACCCTCTCCACCCTGACATTGGTTACTCTCAAGAAGATTCTGGCAGCTTCACGGGGCATGAAGATGGACGGTCGCCATTTATAGCCGTACGTTTTGCGCAAATTTTCACTTTCGCTCGGCACTTTTATGTCTGCTTTGTAATAGTATCCGTCATCCGCTTTAAGCCATGTTTCCCTTACCCACAGAATGTCGCCTGCTTCATAACGTGGCAGCTTATTTTCAGGAGCATCGTCAACTTTAATCACCCGCCTTGTCTGTGTTTTTCTGCCATCCAGTATCGCCTTTACCATAGGCGCGCTAAAAATGATCGGCTTCATTTCTGCTCTTCACCCCCCTTCGGCTCCAATGTTTCCATTTTTCTTGTTTTTACCCGGCTTGTCCTCTTTCGTTAATCGCTATTTACGTGTGTAAACAAGCGATTGAAAAAAACATCATCAACAGACTTGCCAGTTATGTTAGCAACCTCTGCCATCTCTTCAAGCCTCCATCCCTTACCTTTAAATCGTTTAGCGACAGAAGCACTTGAAGTAAGCCCAATTTTTTTACAAAACTCATTTTGACTTATCCCCATTTCAGCGATTAAGAGTCTTAAGTTGCGCTCAATGGTTTTGTAATCAATTGCTCTGTTATCCTTCTTTGCCATTTTATCACCTCCCTTCATTTGTTTTTGTTTATAAATATTATATACGATGTTAAACATGAAGTCAAGCCCTTTGAGAAAATATTTTTTTATTTCGTGAAATTTGTTTGCAAATATAAATGAACGTGCTTCATTTATGTACACAAACAAACATGCAGGTATTTATGTTCTTGCTTCCAGCAACTCCCTAGAATAATCATCCCAGGGAGCAATCTCCAGCACTTCCGGATCTTCTGTGTCGTATCCATCCTCATCGAACACCGCTTTTTCAATGATGTATTCTGTTACCTTATAGATTGT
>JAAYNF010000133.1 GCA_012520975.1 Clostridiaceae bacterium
CGAACGTAGAGCTGAGCAGGAGCTGCCCAAGGGGCAGCGATCGGCTCTAGCGATTTGTTCGCATCATTTTTTGCTTAGTTCAGCCAAGACTTCTTTGACTAAATCACGGTACTGCTCACGGATTGAGAAGTTATCTTTCTCCCAATGGTGCCTCGGGTACTCGTATGCAACAACTTGGCGAAGAAAATCATTTTTCGTCATACCGAGTTGCGAAGAAACTAGCGAGAGGAAATAGCCTATCTTACTTTCGTCATATTTAGAGTCAAAATCTATGAAGGCTTTCTTAAGTTGATCCCGCGTGATGGTTTTGGTTTTGAGAAGTGCAGGGAACAATATGTCTCTCATCCGTTGATTGGTAACTCTATCACGTGAAAGGTAATCAAGAAGGTGCTGCTTAAGCGTCGATGGACTATGCGTGCCTGCTTCATCTGACATAGGAATCTCAAACTTTTTTTGTTTTTTTCGCCGGTCTTGTTCCATTTCCTCTGAAATCACTGTTGTTTTGGTTAGGAGTTCCTCACCACCTTTTGTCTTTACATAACTCAAAATAATTGCATTGAGATTGACACCGTAAGAATTTGACAGCCACTCTATCATACGTTCCAAGGAAGCCTCGATGGAAAAACCAACAAGAACAATTCGCTGTGTACTGTTAATGTTTATATTCTCAAGATCAGCATCTTGGAAAACTTCATTAAAAGCTTCTTCAAATGTTTTTTTGGTGTAGTCAGCACATATCTCACCCAAACGATCAACTGTCCATTCTGCCACATCAGAAGCATAGTCGATGGCTTGCGCCAATGTTTCGCGTGGAAGTTCTGCGCGTTTGATCTCAATAATAACAGTATTCCCAGCCCTATCTACACCAAGAAGGTCTATTGGCCCGGATTTTGTCATGACTTGTCTACCAATGATCAAAATGTCGGTACCGATAATTTCTGGATTGGATTCAAGCCAGGGCTCCAGATCATATGGTTCGGTACGCCCCTGATCTCTGAGGGAAGTATTTATATCAACAAGTTTTCCATCGACAATCTGCCATGTCTTTATTTCAGTGCCCATTTATAATAGTCCTTTCATGCGAACAGTGTTATTGAGCCTACTTGGCACAACGGCTCCCTTAAGAAAAAACAATGCAGAGTATAGGTCTCATTGCGATCCCAGTCAAGTTCAGAAAAATCTTTTGAAGGCCGTATTTTGGGGTTGTTTTTAGGGTAGTGCCGTTTCAGCTTGATCTTCACGTAGGTCAACTTTTGTAAGTTTACCAAGCATTTATTCTTCTCCTTATTTATCCTCGGCGCGAAGCGTCCGCAGAACGCCGTGCACAGCGGCACGAGCGAAGCGAGTGTCCGGCGCCGCCAGGCGCGAACTGCTGCACTTTGTTAGGCGATATAAATGTTGGAGGCCGCAATAGCAACAGATGCTACAAGACAGTAAATTCCTGCGCGCACCCATGAGCTTGAAATTCTTTTTGCCTTATTAAGACGATCATCTAATCCGGTGAAAAGATAAACATCGCCAGTTCTGGCAACAGACTCTATTGATACGGCTAAAGCATCGATAGAAAATTGCACCTCCGACAGTACTCGGTTAAGGCTAAATGCCAAAATAATCCCACCAAGTAGCCCCAAAATTGCTGAGATAATGGACAGATGATTTATCAAATGCTCAATACCGCTAAACATTAAATGAATATTCTCCATATCTCAGCATTTTTTCGTTCTATATGCTTCGGCATCAGCCTATCGTATTATTACGATAGCAGGGGAAACATCAATGTTTCTAAGGGTTGTCCCTGTAATACGCCCCTTGAAAGTCAGCATATCCCCTGTTTTTAAGCTTTCAATGTATGCTGTTTCAGCATCATTTCTTGCGTGAAGCGTTATAAACGCTCCGACCCTTGGCGTTCCACCAAACAATGCCTCATCTCTAGATGTTTGTACTCTGTATGCATTGTTGCTTCTTCTCACTTCGTAGACCGGCAGTGTCCACTGGACTATCTGCCCACGAATTTCATTTCTCTTATCGTCGCGCTGCAGATCAGTATATTCACTATTGAGCTTGAATATCGCCGCTATCTCACCCGTTGGTGAAATATTAGCCGTAGGTGCAGATGCGATCTCGGCAAGAGTTGCACTCAGTTGATTAGCCCGCTCTTCTTCAGACGGAGAGAAAATTACGCCAATTACTATCAAAACTCCCAAGAATATTAAGGCCTTTTTA
>JAAYNF010000134.1 GCA_012520975.1 Clostridiaceae bacterium
GCGAAAACAATCGCTATGCCCAAAACCGAGATCAACAGACTGTCTAAAAATTCCATGGGATTTCCTCCTGTTCGGCTCAGATTCGACGAATGCTGTAGTTGACGCGATTGGTTCTTTTCTCGGCGCGATTCCGGAAGAATCGCTCGGCAATTTGCGGGAAAGCAAGATAGCTCAACACATCTTCATCATTTTCGGCAATGCCGGCCAGTTTGGCCTTGGCCTGATCAAACTCAGAAGGCAGCGTTTCGGCGTAACGGCCGGTGATCGGCTGTTCATCACCCATGACCATGGCGAAAAGATCCGGATCGATTTCTCCGGGAGCTTGGCCATATTCGCCGCGCAGGTAGGCTTTGACTTCTTTGGAGATATTTTTGTAACGCTCTCCGGACAGCACGTTGTTGACGGCCTGAACGCCGACCATCTGACTCATGGGTGTGACCAATGGCGGATAGCCCATTTCCTTGCGGACGAGGGGTGTTTCCGCAAGAACCTCATCCAGCCTGTCGAGAGCATTTTGCTGCCTGAGTTGTGAAAACAGATTAGACAACATGCCACCGGGAATCTGATAGATCAAGGCATCGGTCTCGGTGCTGAGCACCAGCGGATCCAAAAGGCCGGTTTCGACATATTTGCTCCGCACATTCTTAAAGAAATCGTTAATCTGCCTGAGAACATCTTCGCGAAGCCCGGTGTCGTAGCCCATTTGTTTGAAGGCGTAATTTAAGGATTCGGTGGCCGGCTGCGATGTGCCCCCCGAAAAGGAGGAGATGGCGGTGTCAATGCAATCGGCGCCGGCTTCGACGGCCTTGAGCAAGGTCATCGGGCCAAGACCGGTTGTTGAATGGGTATGGACCACGATCGGTAGGTTGACGTTTTGCTTGAGGGCTGTAACCAAGTCAAAAGCCTCTTGGGGACTCATGATGCCGGCCATGTCCTTGATGCAGATCGAATGAACGCCCATGCTTTCCATGTCACGGGCCAGCTTGACATAGTTTTCAAGACTGTGGATCGGACTCAGGGTGTAACAGATCGCGCCCTGGGCATGAGCGCCGCATTTCAAGGTTTCATCGACGGCCACTTCAATGTTGCGCAGATCGTTGAGGGCATCGAAGATCCGCATGATGTCAATGCCGTTCATGATCGAATGCTTGACAAACAACCGGACAACCTCATCCGGATAATGGCGGTAGCCAAGAATATTTTGACCACGCAGCAGCATCTGCAGCTTGGAGTTGGTGACGCGCTTTTTTATTTTGCGCAGCCGATCCCAAGGATCTTCGTCGAGAAAGCGCAGGCAGGAATCGAAGGTGGCGCCTCCCCAACATTCGATGGAGTAATAACCGGCCTGATTAATTGTGTCCAGAATGTTTTCAAAATCTGATTCGGGCATCCTGGTCGCAACCAACGACTGGTTCGCATCGCGTAGAACTGTTTCGGTAAAGTTCAGTTTCATCGTTCGTTTCCTTTCCCCGTTGTTAATCATTGACACAATACGCCGAACCTGCAAATTGGTTCAACATATACTAACATGTTTGATTTGGCAAGACAATAAAAAACCGAATTTTTACATTGAATTTTTACATTTTTACATCCTTGCAATTTTCCCTGAAAAAGCCGGGCATTCCCGTGTTTTGAAAAAACGACCGCCCCGAGAGGCGGTCGTCGGCCGGCATAAACGCTTTTGGTCATTACAACAAAGAATATTGCATGATCACGTAGACAAAGACAATCGAGACGGTCGAAATCAGCTTGATTAAAATATTGATCGACGGGCCGGAAGTATCTTTAAAGGGATCACCAACGGTGTCGCCCACAACGGCAGCCTTATGCGGCTCCTTGCCTTTGCCGCCATGGTGACCGGTTTCGATGTATTTTTTGGCATTGTCCCAGGCGCCGCCGGAATTGGCCATCATAACCGCCAAGACGAAACCGCTGACCATTGAGCCGGCAAGGACACCGGCCACGCCGTTTACACCTAGTATAAAACCGCTGGCGATGGGTACGATGATGGCCAGGACAGCCGGAAGAATCATTTCACGCTGGGCGCTTTGGGTACAGATGTCGACGCAGCGCGCATAATCCGCCACCGCGCTGCCGGTCATCAGACCGGTTATTTCACTGAATTGACGGCGAACCTCGATGACAATGGACTGGGCCGCCCGGCCGACAGCGCTCATGGTCAGGGACGAGAAAATGAAGGGTAACATGGCACCAATGAAAAGGCCGACCAGCACAGGAGGATTGGTTAGGGTCAAATTGAAAGAAAAATCCGGTTCGATCAGCCGAACCTGATCGACATAAGCCGCGATCAAAGCCAGTGCGGTCAAGGCGGCGGAGCCGATGGCGAATCCTTTGCCGGTCGCGGCGGTGGTGTTGCCCAAAGAATCAAGGGCATCGGTGCGCTGGCGCACCTCCTCCGGAAGGCCGGCCATTTGGGCGATGCCGCCGGCATTGTCGGCGACCGGCCCGTAGGCATCGGTGGCCAAGGTAATCCCCAGTGTTGACAGCATGCCGACGGCGGACAATGCCACACCGAACAGTCCATGGTTATAATTGTTGATACCACCGGCGAAATAGTAGCTGATCAGAACCGAAGCCGAAATAATAATGACCGGAACCGCGGTTGACAACATACCCAAGGAAATACCGCCGATGATGATGGTTGCCGGGCCGGTCAAAGCGGTATCGGCCAATTGTTGCGTGGGCCGGTAATGGTCGGAGGTGAAATATTCGGTGAAAAAACCAATTAAGACGCCGGCGACCAGTCCGGATAAGACAGCGACATAAAGCCCGCGATTTTCGGGGATCAGGGTGGCGACCAGGAAATAAGCCACCACCGCGATCAAAGCGGCGGAAATCCAAGTTCCTTTTCGCAGTGCGTTCAATAGGGATTTCTGGGTGGCGTCCTCCTTGGTCGTGACGAAAAATGAGCCGATCAAAGATGCGAACATACCGAGAACCGCCATGATCATCGGAACGGCAACTCCGGCGAAACCGTAACCGGCGGCAACCGCCAGAGCGCAGGTGGACAGAATCGATCCGATGTAGGACTCGTAGAGATCGGCACCCATGCCGGCCACGTCCCCCACATTATCCCCGACATTGTCGGCAATGACAGCCGGATTGCGGGGATCGTCTTCCGGGATACCAGCCTCGACTTTACCGACCAGGTCGGCGCCGACATCGGCGGCCTTGGTGAAAATACCCCCTCCGACTCGGGCAAAAAGAGCCATGCTGGAGGCTCCCATGCCAAAGGTCAGCATAGCCGAAGTGATGCGCTGCGCCATCTCGGCCGCTGAGGCCACCGGTGAAATGACAGTATAAAAAAAGCGAAGGAAGAAGAACCAGATGGAAAGATCAAGCAAGGCCAAGCCGACCACCGTAAAACCCATGACGGTACCGGAGGCAAAGGCAATGCGCAGGGCCTTGTTGAGACTGTTGCGGGCAGCATTGGCGGTTCTGGAATTGGCGGCGGTGGCGATTTTCATGCCGATGAAGCCGGATAGACCGGAGAAAAATCCGCCGGTCAGGAAAGCAAAGGGAACGAAAGGGTTCAGCATGTCCAGCAAAGCCAAAATCCCCAGTATAACAAACATACCGGCAAAGAAAATACCGACGCCACGATATTGCCGATGCAAATAAGCATTGGCGCCTTTGCGAATAGCGGCTGCGATCTCGACAATGCCGGCATCGCCCTCGGAACTTTTCAGCACTTTGCGGGATTGAATCCAAGCAAACAGCAGTGCGGCGGCCGCACCCACCGGTACCAAGTAGTACAGGAAAGAAACAAGTTGCTCATGCGTCATAGCTGATCCCTCCTATAATCGAAATTGATTTTGACCACAAAGTCATAATATGAATCTATTGTACAAATCTTAATCCAAATTGACCGGAATCGTCAATGTGACCGGTGCAATTTATTGTACAATTTACAATCATGATATAATCGAGACAAACTTGCACGAAGGGGCATTCAGACCATGTACAAACAACGAATAGAAGAGTACTTTGCCTCCCGGCAGGCCGAAATGCTGGAAGACATCAGCCGACTGGTTCGGATCCGCAGCGACCGACAGCCGGCTCGACCGGGAAAACCTTACGGCCCCGGTGCGGCCAAGGTTTTGGCCGAGTCTCTTGCCATGGCGCGAGCCATGGGTTTTGGTGTCAAGAACTACGATAACCGCGTGGGAACGGTGGATTTGAACGATCTGCCACCTGCGTTGGATATTTTAGCGCATCTGGATGTTGTGCCGGCGGGGGATGGTTGGACGGTAACAGAACCTTTTGAACCGCGAATCACCGCCGGCCGAATTTACGGACGGGGTACGGCGGATGACAAGGGGCCGGCGGTGGCGGCCCTGTATGCTTTGCGCGGTGTGCGTGACCTTGGAATTGCTCTTCGCAAGAATGCTCGCCTGATTCTTGGCACCGATGAAGAATCAGGCGGCTCGGACATTGAACATTACTATGCGCTGGAAGAAGAAGCGCCGATGACCTTTACGCCGGACGCGGAATTTCCGGTCATCAATATTGAAAAAGGCCGCTTGGTCGGGAGCATGACCGCCCCTTGGCCGGAGGAAATCCGAAAATCCCGGCTGATTTCGCTGGAGGGCGGAACCAAGATCAATATGGTTCCCGAAAAGGCCGAGGCCGTTGTTGCAGATCTGGATATGGAGCAAATAGCCGAATTGCTGACTCAAGTCGAAAAATCAACCGGTGTGATTTTTACCGCTCATTCCGAGGGCAAAAACTTGGTGATTCGCGCACAAGGCAAGGCCGCCCATGCGGCCACAGCGGAAAACGGCAACAATGCGATCACCGGTCTGCTTTTTCTCCTGAGCCTGCTGCCGATCACCGGAGATGGCCGGATCGGTTTAATCCGGCGGTTGCACCGTTTGTTTCCCCACGGAGACCATTATGGTCAGGCTTTGGGCGTCGCCATGGCCGATGACCTGTCCGGCCCATTGACATTGAGCCTTGATTTGATCCGAACCGACGATTATGGCTTGGAAGCGGAGTTTGATAGCCGTACACCGTTATGCGCCAATGATGAAAATGTGCGTCAGATCGCGGCAAATCGCTTGCGGTCTGCAGGCATCCGATTGGCCGAGAATCCCATGGTTCCACCGCACCATGTTCCCGCCGAAACGCCCTTTGTCAAAATCTTGCTGCGTTGCTACGAAATGTACAGCGGCAAACCCGGGCGATGTGTGGCCATCGGAGGAGGCACTTATGTGCACAACTTGGCTCGTGGCGTGGCGTTCGGCTGTGCCGATCCGGAGGTCGACAATCACCTGCACGGTCCGGACGAATTTGCTGTCATTGAGCAGTTAATGATGAGCGCCAAAATTTTCACCCAAGTGATCATTGACTGCTGCGGAGAGCCATGAACCGATCAATGTTCTCGAAAGAAAAAGCCGTCTTTGCACAAGTGTTTAACCGGTGCAAAGATGGCTTTTAGGCAAATGAGATCAAAAAGAGCGATTACTTCTTTTCTTTACGGAAGCAGAGGAACCAGTCGAGGCAGTAGACATCCTCGGGAAGCTTTTCGACGCGTTCCTGAGCGGCGCCGCAAGAGCCGGGGGCCGGCAAGATAACATCATCGCCGGGCTGCCAGTTGGCAGGGGTTGCGATGTTTTCTGCATCGGCTTTTTGCATGGCGATAATGACACGTTTAATCTCATCCATGTTGCGCCCGCAGCTGGCAGGATAGTACATAATCAGCCGGACGATTCCTTTGGGATCAATAATGAAGACCGCCCGGACGGCCTGTGTGGAGGAGACATTAGGCTGAACCATGCCGTATTTTTTGGCGACATTCATGCTGATGTCTTCGATGACCGGGAATGCGATCTCCACATCCTTCATGTCTTTCCAAGCAATTTTTTCCTTGATCGTCCTGAGCCAGGCGATGTGAGCAAACATACTGTCAATGGAAAGGCCGATCAGTTCGGTGTTCATTTCGCGGAACTCGTTTTGCATGGTGGCAAAGGTCATGAATTCGGTTGTGCAAACAGGCGTAAAGTCAGCGGGATGGCTGAAAAGAATCACCCATTTGCCTTTGTAGTCGCCCGGAAAATTGACATCTCCTTGGGTTGTCTTGGCTTTGAATTCCGGCGCAAGATCACCGATCAACGGCAGTCTGATGACTTCATCCATGTTAAAACCTCCCTTTCGATAACATAAAATCATGCTTCGCTTCTATTGCTCAATGAAGTACATTTGCATTATAGAGGATTAACATTTCATTTACCGTATCCGTTGTAACAGAATGACGGCCCATGTGCATTTAACAAGCCGAAATCAACAAGCAGACGTGGTGTCCAGGAGTAGGTCGCAGGTCTCGGCAAGACGCCATTTTGCAGCATAGGCCTCTTCCATCGGAATCCAGGCGGATTTAAATTTTTCCAGGAACAAAGCGTCGTTTCTCAGGGCCAGTCGTCGCAACTGCTCCTCCGGGTTTACGGTCAAATAAATGGTCAAGTCAAACGTGACGTTCAGCTTCGGATGCAGGCTGTAGGATCCCTCGATTACGGTAAGCGGGGCCGGGCAGACGGTGATCGGCGGGCCCAAGGTGTCGGTCTGACAATCGTAGGGCCGATATTGAAAGGTTTTTCTGTCCTTGATCCGTGGCGAAACTTCCTGAGCAAAACGCTCGTAATCGATGTTGCCGCCGA
>JAAYNF010000135.1 GCA_012520975.1 Clostridiaceae bacterium
TCGGGATCGCCGAGCAGAACCGGCTCGATGATGCCCAAATCCTTGGCCTTTCGCGCAGCCTGCAGGATACGGTCATCGGTTTCCGGCAATGCCATGCGGCGCTTGGTCCGTCGGGCTCGTTCAAACAATGTCTCCATAACAGATGTGCTCATTTAAAATCCTCCTGATTTCCGGTTTTTTATTTTTGCATGATTGCAAAAGCGATTGCGTAATCATTTTCATACGAAAGCGACAATTTAATCTCAAGAACACCACATTGGTCAGCCAATTCCTTCATTCGTCCGGTTAAGGTAACCTGCGGTCGGCCATACCCATCGTTCAAAATTTCGATTTCATTCAAGCGAATCCGGTCGCCGCCCACGCCCAAAGCCTTGAAGACAGCCTCTTTACCGGCAAAACGGGTGGCAAAGTAGGCGATTTTATCCGGTCGCTCCGCAGCGGCGGCGCGTTCGGCAGCGGTATATGTTTTGATCAAGAAAGGCGCGTCCGGCAAAAGGTCCTCCGGACAACGGCGCAATCGATTGATATCCAGTATATCCGTGCCGATGCCGATGATCATGTACTAGACGCTCCCGTGCTCATTTGCCAAAACAGCCGCGTATACCCATTATTATATCAAAAAATTGCGCATCAACCCACTGTCGAGCCCCGAACGATCAGTTCATGGGCCAAGAAAATTTGGCGACCGACAAAAGAATCCTCCTGCATCATGGATACCAACTGTCGTACACATTCACCGCCGATTTCATGCCATGGCTGAGCAATCGTGGTCAAGCCCGGTCGGCACAACTCGCTGATTTCATCATTGTCAAAGCCCACCAAAGCCATCTCTCCCGGAATCGAAATGCCGGCGGCCTGCAGGGCGCCAAGAGCACCCACGCCCAGTTGGTCGGTCACGCAAAAAAGACCGTCCGGCCGATCGGCAAGCGTCAATATGTGCTCGACCATTTCATTCAAGCTATCCGGTGACAAATCGCTTTGATAGATCAGTTCAGGATCAAAATCAAGTCCGTTCTCGGCCAGCGCTGCTTTGTAACCGGCCTCGCGGGCCAAAATATAATCCGGAATATCCGCGCTGACTTCAGGCAGCAAAAGGGCAATTCGCCGGCGGCCAATGCCGGCAAGATGCATCACGGCTTCATAAGCCGCCTGTTTATTATTGATGGCAATAATGCGCGAATCCGGATAGCGACGCGTGCCACCGCAATGGACAATCGGAAACTTCCGGGACAAGGCCGGTAACTCATTGGCATGATCAAGGTAATTGAGCAGAATAATCCCGTCTACCTGTCCGCGGTTGATCAGTCCGATCGAGTCCAGCGTGCCATCCGGCCGATTGGCAAAACTGAACAGAACCTCGCAGTTTTCTTCCGAAGCCTGAAATTGAATGCCGGCAATGACATTGAAAATAAATGCCGAGCCGACGATCAAAATTGTTCGGTTGGCGGCTTTCCGCGCTTGGCCACGGCTGATCTGATAATTAAGCGCCCGGGCGGCCTCCAGCACACGGTCTCGTTTGACCTGAGACACGACATAGCTGTTGTTCATAACCCGGGAAACCGTGGCGATTGATACACCGGCACGGGCGGCAACATCATCAATGGTCGCCATATCTCATCTCCTTCCGTCTTTTATTCGCAATTACGACCATCATCTTGATCTTATCCGGTTTGTTATGCGAGGTCACCCTTTGACACCACCAAGGGAAATGCCCTTGACGAAATATTTTTGGAAGAAGGGATAGAGCGCCATGATCGGTATGGTTCCGATCACGGCCATGGCCATACGAATCGAGATCGAGGGCAATTCCTTATCCAAGCGCATTTCGTTGGCAAATTCGTTGAGAAAGCGAATGGTGACCAAGATGCGGTTGAGTAAATTCTGCAGGCTGAACAAATGGTTTTTTGTAATGTAATACAACCCGTTCATCCAGTCATTCCAGTAGTTGATACCGACCATCAGGCCGATCGTCGCCAAGATGGGCAGCGAAAGCGGCATGACGATTTTGCGGTAGATATAAAATTCGCTGGCACCATCAATCTTGGCCGCCTCAATCAGGGCGGGATGAATGTTCAGGGTGAAGTAGCTTTTCATGATCAGAACAAAAAATCCGTTGAAAAGCAGGTTGGGAAAAAGCAAGGCAAAAATGGTGTTCTTGATGCCGAAAAGCTGTGTCCACATCAAATACTGGGGCACCAGGCCGCCGTTGAACAGCATTGTGAAAAAAACCACAAAGGTCATGACCTTCCGTTTGTTGTAATCACGTCGGGAGAGCACATAGGCCATCATCGGCGCAATCATCAGGGACAGTGTGGTGCCGACCACCGTAATAAAGACCGTGATGCCGTAGGCGCGGCCGATAGAGGATAGGTTGACCGTAAACAGATATTCGTAGGAATAAAAGCTGAGTTTTGTCGGGAAATAGGAATACCCGTTGACGAGCAGGACCTCTTCACTGGTAACGGAGCTGATGACCAACAGCAGGAACGGCAAAATAGCCGCCAGAGAGAAAAGCATCAGGATCATGCAGAGAAAAAGTTGGCCGAAGGAAAATCTTTTTAAACGAACTTCTGCCATTCTATCTCACCTCCTAAAACAGCGCATTTTCAGGATCGATCTTGCGAACCAACTGATTGGTCAGCATCACCGTGATAAAGCCGACGATGGACTGGTAGAAACCGGCCGCCGAAGCTTTGGATATGTCGTTGCTTTGCAATAGCGCCCGGTAAACATAGGTGTCAATGACATTGGTCACGTCAAAAAGCGCGCCGGAGTTCATGGGCACCTGATAGAACAGACCAAAGTCGGCATAAAAGATACGGCCGACATGAATCAGCACCAAGGTGATAATGGTCGGTTTGAGCATGGGCAGCGTAATATGCATGACCTGGCGCGCTTTGTTGGCGCCATCGACCACCGCGGCTTCGTAAAGCTCACGGTCGATTCCGATCACCGCTGCAAAGAAAATAATCGAGGAGTAACCGATCCGGTTCCAGACGTAAACCGTCGGCAAGATAAACGGCCAGTATTTGGGCGAAGAATAAAAATTAATCGGTTCCAAACCAAGGGCCGGGAGTATCGTTTTGTTGACCAATCCGGCCTCATTGGAGAGAAAGGCAAAAACAATGTTGGCGATGATGATGATGGAAATCAGCTGCGGCAACAGGATCGTCGTTTGAAAGAATTTGGTCATTTGCTGTCTGCGCACTTCGCTGAGCATGATTCCGACGGCAACCCCCAAAGCGTTCAACAGGATGATAAAGACAATGTTGTACAAAATGGTGTTGCGGGTGATGATATATGCGTCTTCCGTGCCAAACAGAAATCGGAAATTCCTCAGACCGACCCAGGGGCTTTTAAATATGCCCAAAGAATAATCGATTTTTTTGAAGGCGATAAAGAGGCCTCCCATCGGAATATAGTTGTTGATAATCAAATAAACCAGACCAGGCAGAAGCATCAGGTCGAGCATGGTAAACCAGCGGCGGCGCCGGCGCCGCGCCAGAGGAAGTTCAGCGGATGGTTGTTTCTTTTTCATACGTGTTTCCGTTCCTTATCTCTTTTGGTTTGCCCCAAGGACACGGCCGTAAATTCAGACGGCGGGCCGGGGGAATCCCGACCCGCCGTTCATCAGGTATTCTTTTGCTGATGATCAGCGATTGGCAACAAATGCGTCAACTTGGCTTTGAACCTCAGCAATGACGGTGCCGATGCCGGCGGCTTCCAATTTCGCCAAAAATTCCGGAAGAGCCACAGCAGGATCACTGGAACCGGCAACGAGGCCCGGGCGATACTGGTCGATGACGTTACGGAGCTGGCCGATTTCGTCGGAAATGGGAACGGTGTTGACCGAGAATCCCATCAGCGGCGCCACGGCGACATTCTGGTTGAGCTCCTTGACCACTTCGCGCAAATCAGTTTGGTCGGTGCTCCAAACCTTAGCCAGATACTGGCTGCCGAACAGGTAGGATGAATTGACGTTATAGGGATTGTTCTGGGCCGTGACGCCTTCCGGCAGACTGACGCGACCCTGGTCGTCAAGCACGTAATGCTCGTCCTTGATGCCGTAGTTGATCAGATTGACCAGCTCTTCGTCCGTGTAGGTCAGTTCCAGGAACTTGAGCGCGGCTTCATCCTCGTCACAGGTAACCGGAATGGTCCAGACGAATTTCTGCACGATGCCGGAATTGACAACGCCATCGGCAATTTTCACGGTAACCATTTCTTTTCCGATCCGGTTGTTGTAGCTGGTTTCAATGCCCAATTCGCCGGCGCCGAGGGTACCCAACGCGCCATTGGCGGCAATGATCTGCACCGACACCTCGGTCTGCGTTGCCGCGTCCCGATTGATGTAACCGGCTTCATACCAGCGGCGGGTCATTTCCACCTGCTTCTTGAAGAGGTCGGTTTCGTAGTAATTGATGACCTTGGTGTTGTCTTCTCCCATCACCGCGCCGTACATATAGACGTTGCTGCCAAAGAAGTCGACGATAATGTTGTCGGCAAAGTTGTCGTAATTGATGATGAGATTACCGGCGGTCAGAACGTCGCCGTCGACTGTCTGGGCAGTAAGAACCGGAATGGTCTCGTTTTCGGCCAGAACCTTGACAATGGCTTCCAGATCGGCGCCGTTTTTGATCTTGGTCAGATCAAGGTTATATTTATCAAGGACGTCTTTTCGTATGGTTACGTAGTAGTTGGTCACCTTGTCAAAGAGAGCCGGGTAGCCATAGACCTTGCCGCCGACGGTCATACCCGCCATAAATCCCGGGTTGACGGCATCGACCGCTTCTGCGATCTTCGGGGCGTACTGCGGTCCGAGCTCGGTCAGATCCTTGATCTGGTTGGCGGCGATCATCGCGGTAAAGTGCGCCGGACCGCCCGGCATGGATTCCATAACATCCACATCCTCATTGCCGGTGATCATCAGCATGGCTTGGGCATTGTAGTTGGCAATTTCAACCGGAAACAGAGTGGGATCCACATTGATCTTGCCGATGGCGTACGCGGAAACGGCCTGATTAACCTTTTCCAGGTCGACAGGTATGCCGCCGGACGTTGCCGGATACATGTAGACGATTTTCTTCGCCGGTTTCGGGGCTTCTGTTTCCGAGCCGGACGGCTTACCGGTGGTGGGGGTGCCTGTCGGCGCCGTGGTTGACGGTTGCGTGCAGCCGGCCGCCACAGCCAGCAACATGGCAAACGCCAAAATCAAGACGAGTGCTTTTTTCATTCTCCAAACCTCCTTAACGAGTGGAATGGCGCAATTGCGCCGATCTTAA
>JAAYNF010000136.1 GCA_012520975.1 Clostridiaceae bacterium
CGATCTCCGGGGCGATTGTCTCCCCGTCATCGTAATACCGGGTACAGGCTTCCGTGGTGACGGTGAAACCTCTCGGAACCGGTAGTCCGAGGCCGGTCATTTCGGCAAGATTGGCACCCTTGCCGCCCAGCAGATTACGCATGCCGGCATTGCCTTCGGAAAACAGATAAACGTATTTGGTCATGAATGGGGTCCTCCTATTAGTTTCGTGCTTTATTGAGCAGCCAAAATTTATTATACAGCAATTAAAAAATAAACTTGTCGTTAAAATAGGTTTCCAGTTCGGCGATCGGCAAGCGAATCTGGTCCATGGTGTCTCGTTCGCGAACGGTCACGCACCGGTCATCCACCGACTCGAAATCAAAGGTAACACAATAGGGCGTACCGATCTCATCTTGGCGGCGATAGCGCCTGCCGATCGACTGACGATCATCGAATTCACAGAACCAGCGGCGGCAAAGCTTTTCATAGATCGGCCAAGCGGATTCAGAGAGCTTGGCGGACAAAGGCAGAACCGCCACCTTAACCGGCGCCAGAACCGGCGAGAAGCGAAGCACGGTTCGAAAATCACCCGGCACGATTTCCTCTTCATCATAAGCAGCACAGAGAAAAGCCAGCGTTACGCGGTCGGCTCCCAGTGAAGGTTCAATGACATACGGAACATATTTCTGATTTGTGCCAGGATCGAAATAAGATAAATCCTCACGGGCATGTTCCATATGCTGCTTGAGATCATAATCCGTGCGATGGGCGACGCCCCACAATTCGCCCCAACCAAAGGGAAAGCGATATTCGAAATCCGTAGTGGCCTTTGAATAGAATGCCAATTCCTCAGGAGAATGATCGCGGGTACGAAGATCTTGTTCTGGTAAACCAAGGGAAACCAGCCACCGGTGACAGAAATCGCACCAGTAGGCAAACCATTCCAGATCGGTTCCCGGCTCGCAGAAAAACTCCAGTTCCATTTGCTCGAATTCCCGCGTCCGAAAGATAAAATTACCCGGCGTGATTTCATTGCGGAAAGCCTTGCCGATTTGGGCAATGCCAAAAGGTATTTTACGCCTGGTGGTCCGTTGGACATTCTTGAAATTGACGAAAATGCCCTGGGCGGTTTCCGGACGAAGATAAAGCTCGGCCTGCTTGTCTTCGGTTACGCCTTGGAATGTTTTAAACATCAGATTAAACTTGCGCACGTTGGTAAAGTCGTGCTCGCCGCAGGCCGGACACGGAATGCGTTGCTCGCGGATACGCTCGGCCAGCTGTTCGTTCTGCCAGCCATCAACATTGACTTCAGCACCTGCTTCCCGGTTGTAATCTTCAATCAACTGGTCCGCCCGATGCCGGGATTTGCACCGGCGGCAATCAACGAGGGGATCGCTGAAGCCACTAACATGCCCGGATGCCTGCCATACAGCCGGATTCATGAGGATCGCACAATCCACGCCGACATTGTACGGGCTTTCCTGAACAAATTTTTGCCACCAAGCAGTTTTGATATTGTTTTTGAGCTGAACACCCAAAGGCCCGTAATCCCAAGCATTGGCCAAGCCGCCGTAAATTTCCGAACCCGGATATACAAAACCGCGATTGCGAGCCAGCGCCACAATCTTGTCCATTGATTTTTCCGGAAGCATCAATCGTCATCCTCCGAAGCAACATTGGTTGTGTCGGCGTCCTCTTCCACAATATTAATCACTTGATCCGTAATGATCTGGACATCCGACCGATCCAAAGGCTCATCACCGGCCAATCCGACAACTTGATCCAAAGTCTCCCTGATCGCATCAGCCATACTGGCCTGCCTCGCAGCATTCTGGGCGGCCAGCCGTTCGGCTTCAATCTCCGGGCGCAGCGGGATGTGCGGATCCGCCAGGCCATAGTAGCAGGCAATCCGACCTTCGGCCAGCTCTTCGCAAGCCACGGTAACATCGTTTGGGGAATCGGAGCGCACCATTGGTTGAGCGCCATCGACCAACTGACGTGCCCGCTTGGCGATCACCATGGCCAAGGTATAGCGGTTATCGACTTTGGGCAATAATTTCTCCAGCGTTGGGTTGATCAACATCGTGAATATTCCTCCTGTTTATCTGTGGCTCAACGAGCCAGAATATTTTTTTCCAATCCTTTTTGACGTTCATAGCGACAGTGCTCGGCTTGGGCGATGGCCATGATCTTGTCGGCGGCTGCCGCAATGTCATCGTTGATGATGCAGTACGTAAAAAGCTCGGCCTTGCTGATTTCTTCACGAGCCTTTTCCAATCGCTGACGCATGGCTTCCGGGTCCTCCGTGCCGCGGCCGGCCAGCCGGCGCCGTAACTCGCCGAAGGACGGCGGCATCAGAAATATCGTCACGGCTTCCGGGTAGCTGTTCATCACCGAAAGCGACCCCGGAATGGTAATGTCAAGCAAAACATCGGTGCCAGCGGCAAGCAGGGCGTCGATGTTCGACTTGGGTGTGCCATAATAATGATCGCAATACAGGTCGTGTTCGAGAATATCTCCATGATCAAGCATGGAAAGAAATTCGCCTCGGCTGCGAAAATGATAATCCACACCGTTCTGCTCGCCCTGCCTCGGGGGACGGGTCGTCACGGAAATCGAGTGGACCATTTTGGGATTGGAGGCAAGAATCCGGCGGATAACCGTTCCCTTGCCGGTACCGGACGGGCCGGAAACGCAAAGCAGCAGACCTCGACGGTTTGTTTCAGTCCGATTTTCTTTCATGATTCACCTGTTCCGGATTCAATGCCCAGCTCCTCCGCCAAGGCGCTGGTCGCCAGTGCCGACAGAACCAGATGATCGCTATCCATAATCAGAACCGAGCGCATCTTGCGGCCGGATGTCGCGTCAATCAGGCTGCCACGGTCGCGAGCTTCCTGAATCAGTCGTCGAATAGGTGACGAATCCGGATTGACCACCGCCATCACTCGACCGGCCGATACCATATTGCCAAAACCAATTTTAATAAAAGGTATGCTCCCCACGCTTCTTCACTCCAAGTTTTGCACCTGTTCACGAATTTTTTCCAGCTGACTTTTCATGGCAACAACCTGTTTGATCAACTCCAGATCGTTGGCCTTGGAACCGATGGTATTGATCTCACGATTGATTTCCTGAACCAGAAAATCCAATTCCTTGCCCATGGGCCCTGACCGCATCAACAGATTATCCACCTGTCTTAAATGGCTTTTCAATCGGACGATCTCTTCATCAATCCCACATTTGTCTGCAAAAATCGCCACCTCAGCTGCGATTCGCTGCTGGTCGAAAATCTCGGTTGCTTGTTCGCCGAGCAGTTCTTCAACCCGGGCGGTCAGGCGAGCCCGGTACTCGCAGACAACGGACGGTGCTCGAAGGGCAATTCCCTCGAGCAAGACAACCAGCTCCTCGACCCGCTGGCGAATATCGCGGGCCAGACGCTCACCTTCTAAGGTACGCATCCGGATCAACGCGTCCAAAGCCATCGTCAAAGCAGAGTGAAGCACTGTCCAGGTGCTCTCAGGATCCGGCCTGGTGGCTTCAACACGCAAGATGTCGGGAAACCGGCTCAATGCCGCAACATTGAAATCAGCCGGAATTTCCGCTACGCGAGCCATCTCACGCAATGCCGAAGCATAGGACTTGGCCAGCCCGGCATCAACGGTCACCTGATAGGCGGCGTCCCCGGCATCCGCATAGTTGATAAAAACATCGATCTTGCCGCGGGCAACGTGTTGGCCGATCAATTCGCGAACCCGGTTTTCCAAAGCCGCCAGCACCCGCGGCAGACGAATCTGCTGATCGCAATAGCGGCTGTTCACGGTCTTTATCTCGACTACAACATACCGGCTATCGTCTGAAGCCTCACCGCGGCCATATCCGGTCATGCTGATGGGCATTGAACCGACTCCCTTTCTGGCTTGTCTGCTTTAAATAAGCAGTTTACTGATTATAGCGCAAGAGCGGTTGACGCGCAACCGCCGATAACAGGGGTTGATGCCTAGAGCCGTAGTGGCTTGAAGTTCAAATGATCGGCGGCGACAAGCTGATAGCGAACATTGCCGGGAGGGCCGGATCGACCATTTAGACCCTGATCCGAATGAATGTGGCCGTACACACAAATATCAACGGAAAAAGCCTCCAACAACTCGGTCAAATCGGTTGATTTCAGATCACGGCCAAAAGGAGGATAGTGCAAGCAGGCAACCAATCGGCTCTGGGTTTTTCTAAGCGATTGAGCCGCCTCCAGTGAAAGGCGAAGGCGCCCAATTTCACGAAGATAAATTTTTTCATCCCCGGGGCCAAAATCCGCATCCCCGGGTACAAGCCAGCCTCTGGTGCCGCAGACCACCCAGTCCGGCGGAACCGAGAATGCGTTGTTGCGAAGAAACGACAAGGTCAACAGGTTGTTGTCCGCGCAGAAAGCCTGAATTTTTCTCATGGAGGTCCACCAATAATCGTGATTTCCTCGCAGGAGAATTTTCCGTCCCGGTAATTGGTCCAAAAAAGCCAGATCCGGAAAAGCTTCAGACAAATTCATTGCCCAGGAAATATCACCGGGAAGGACCACCGTGTCTTCATCGGTGACGGTTTTTTGCCATTCCAGAGCCAGACGTTGCTCATGATTTTGCCAACGAGATCCGAAAACCGCCATGGGTTTATCCACCTCAAAACCTAAATGCGGATCTGCCAGAACAAATAACGCCATGTTAGCCCTCCGAATGAAAATGTTCGTAAACCGATCGAGCCGCAGCTTTTCCCAGTCCGGGCAGTTTCTGCAGGTCCTCAAGGGAAGCTTGGCTGATCCTCTTGATGGTCTGAAATTCTTTCAGCAGCAGCCGACGACGGCTGGGACCGATACCTTTGATTCCTTCCAAGGTAAATCGGGTGCTGCGCTTTTGGCCAAGCTTGCTGCGATAACGGCCGGCAAAGCGATGGGCCTCATCTTGAATGGCTGTCAGCAGACGCAACAATGCCAGTTGTTCGGCATGGTTGAGACCTGACTTGCCTTCTGTTGCCTGCTCTTCTTGCTTTTCCGGTCGCAGGTCTATCTGTCTGCCATCCGGCAGTACCAGTCCCCTGGTGCGATGGCGAAGGTCTTTCACCATACCGGCCACCGGGATGTCGTGCCGTGCGTTTTTCAGAATCTGCTCCGCCAGCCGTACGTGTCCGATGCCACCATCAACCAGCAACAGGTCGGGACGGCTGCCAAACTCTTGGTCGTCCAAGCGAGCCATGCGGCGCTCCAGAACTTCACGCATGGCCGTATAATCATCAGGAGCAGTTCTCTCCTTTAATTTGAAATGACGGTACTGTCGACGATATGGACGACCGTCTTGAAAGACAATCAGGCCGGCCGCCCGATCATGGGCGCCGAGATTGGAAATATCATAGGCCTCGATTCGATGCAGCGTCCGACCGTTTGCCGCCAGATCCGATAGAAGATTCAAGGCCTCCTGCACAGCCGTTTGTCCCGATCCGCCCAGCAGGGTATGGCGACGAAGTGATTCCTCGGCATTGTTCCCGGCCATTTGCAACATCTCCGCCCCACGGCCGCGTCGCGGCACACGAAGGACACAACGGCCGCCTCTTAATTGACTCAGATAGGCGGTCAGCGCGGCCTCATCATTGATTTCGACCGGAATCAGGATTTCCGGCGGGACCAAGGCGGCGTCCGGATAATGTTGCGAGAGGAACGCCGTCAGCACTTCGGTATCCGTCTGATCGTCTTCCGGCCAAAAAAAAGCCGCCGCGGCGACCAGCCGACCCTGCCTGATTTCCATTTTCTGCAAAGCAATCTCACTGCCGTTGCGGGCAATGGCAAGAACATCTTTATCTTCCGGTCTATTGCTGACAACTTTTTGTTTTGCCATCAATTTTTCCAGAGCTTGAACCCGGTCGCGCAGTTTGGCAGCCTGTTCGAAGTTCAGGTCTTCGGCCGCCTGCGCCATCTCGGTTTTCAGGCTGTCAAAAAGCCCGCTGTACCGCCCTTCCAGAAAACGGCAGATGTCCTCCATAACCGCACGATATTGATCCGCCGACACATCACCCCGACACGGACCGATGCAACGACCAATGTGAAAATTAAGGCAGGCCCGTTCCTTGCCGATATCTCGGGGGAGTTGGCGGCGGCAGGTTTTGAGGGGAAAAACAGATTGCAAAGCCTGAAGGGCGCGGTGAACATCACCGGTCAGATACGGGCCGAAATAACGAGCGCCTTGCCGGAGATCGGCACCAATACGAAAAGCCTTGACAATGCGCGGATATAATTCATTAAGTGTAACCTTGATATAGGGATAATCCCGGTCATCCCGCAGCAAGATATTGTAGCGCGGCCGGTGCTTTTTGATCAATGTAGACTCAAGGATAAGTGCTTCCAGCTCGTTTTCACAATAAATCGTAGAAAAAGAAGCAATGCGGGCGATCATCGCCAGAACTTTGCCCGTTCCTTGGGGATGGGGCGTGAAATAAGATCGGAGCCGACTCCGAAGATTAACGGCCTTTCCAATATAGATGATTAAGCCCGCAGCATCTTTCATCAAATAGACACCCGGGCTCTGCTTGACAAGGTCCAGCCTTGCATCGAATAGATGTTGTGAATCGTTCATGGATGAATCAGACAGATTTATACTTCGGGATGCAACAGATAACTAACAATGGCGTCCAATGCCTCTTCTTCATCAACGCCATCCGCGCTGACCAGCAGCTCGATATCGTTTTCAATGCCTAGGGACATGACTCCCAGAAGGCTTTTGGCATTGGCGCGACGGTCGCCGCTTGATAACCAGAGGTCGGAACGGAACGTTGACGCTTTTTGGATCAGCACCGCCACCGCCTTCATGTGCAGGGCCTCGTCACAATTGAACCTGACCGTTTTTGAAACCATTTGTTATCCTCCTCCGAGGCTGATGATGATTTCAGCAGCCGTTGTACATAGCAGCTCGCGGATACAATTACAGTATAGAATTGATTCCTTGTCTTTGTCAATTATCCCCAATCTTTTTAAGCAGTATCACGGCATCTTCCCCCGTATCGGCATAATAGGCGCGACGGCCACCGACCGGTAAAAAACCCAAAGATGCATAAAGGGAACGGGCGGCCCGGTTGCGTTCTCGGACCTCCAAAAAAATCGAGGACAAGTTTTCGGACTCGGCCATGGCGATCATTTGTCGGAGCAGACATCGACCAATGCCCTTCCGCCTTGATTCAGGATCAACCGCAATGTTGTTAATCTGCAATTCGTCCAACACAACCCAGCCGGACAGATAACCGACCAGCAAACCGCTGGATTGTTCTGCCACCAGAACACGTGCCCGGAGGTTGGCGGTTAATTCATTGGCTAACGACTCCCTGCTCCATGGAATATTGAAACAAATCTTTTCCAGCCTGACCAAGTCGTCCAGATCCTGAACGGTTGCGGCACGAATCACAAGATCGGGACAGGTCATGACCGGCCGCCGGCCGAGCGTCGCTCGGCCTGGGAGACCACGAGATATTGCGGCAACAACAGATGGGGTGACGCCGACGGATCCTCTCGCAATCTGATCTCAGCGATCTCGGCAATAACCGATGCCCGCGACTGCGACAAAGCTTCCGGGGCCACGATCGTGCCCGGGATAACGGCTTGGCCGCTTGCATCAAAAAAAGTCTCCGGCCGGTGGCCCACCAACAAAAGTGATCCCGGTCGGACCGGAAGGTCTGCTATGGTGCCGGCCAGATCCGATGTCTGCCAAGCATCTTCGGGCAACAGCGGCTCTCCGTTGAGCCAGGCTCCGGCAAAAACACGCTGGTTTCGAGCATCAAGCATGGGAAGAACAATCATGTCGGGACAGCGCAGATAAGGCCACGCCATGGCTTCCAACGTGGAAACCCCGACGGCCGGGCACCCGGTTCCGTAGGCCATGGCTTTGATTGAGCTGATGCCGATCCGGATGCCGGTAAATGAACCCGGTCCCGTAGCACAGGCGAAACCGTCGATTTCGGTCGGACCAAGATCGCACCGGTCAAGCAGGTCCTCAACAGCCGGCAACAAGGTAACGGCATGGGGTTGGCTGCGTTGGATGACGATTTCAGCCGCAAGCTCGCCGTCACTCCACAGCGCGACGCTGGCCTGAGGACCTGATGTATCACAAGCTAAAATCAGCAAGAGTCATCCTCCTTTAGCCGTTGAATCAGGGCGGCCAAACGGTCGGGGCATCCCGGCCAAGTAATTTCTATCTGCCGGCTGTCCGGCTGGTTGAGGTCTTGTTGCGACAAAAGGATATACAGTGTTTGCGTCGGTAGTATGTCAGCAATGACCTCTCCCCACTCAATGACCGAAACCCCTTTTTGTGTGAAATACTCATCCAACCCGATTTCGCAGAAGGATCCGCTGTCACTCAAACGATAAGCATCAAAATGAAATAATGCCAAGCCGCCAAGTTGGGCCGGATGCTCGATCAGCAAGGTGAAAGTCGGACTGGAAACCGGACCTTGGCAGCCCAAGCCTTCGGCCAGCCCGCGGGTCAGAGCGGTTTTCCCGGCTCCCAGATCACCGTCAAGGCTGACGATATCGTCCGCAACCAAGTGGTTTGCCAACCAACGGCCAAAAGCTATGGTCTGTTCGATGCTGACGCTGGTCAGTGTCAATAAACCCGCATCAAAATGAAGGGTTTTCGCTATCCTGTTCATAACATTCAATCAGACCTCCGGCAAGGCTGGTTTGCCCTGCAGGAAAACCATCCGGACCGTACTGCGGAAATCCAGCGGATTACCGCTGAAGAGCACCAGATCGGCCAATTTCCCCGCCTCAATACTGCCCAGTGTTTTGTCGGCGCCGCACAAACGAGCAGAGGTTATTGTCATGCCCTCCAGCGCCTGTTGTTCTGTCATGCCCGCTTTAACGGCCAGAGCAGCACTGACCGTCAGATACTGAACCGGAACAACCGGATGGTCGGTCATGATGGCCACCGGAATGCCGGCGGCCGCCAATAGGCCGGGGTTTCGAATGGTCGATTGCCGCAGTTCGGGTTTGCTGCGATCCGACAGCAACGGTCCGGTGATCACGCCGGCCAGCCGGCCCAGCCCCGGTTTCCCCAAACCATGTCCCGGCTGGAGACCGGCTTGGTATTCATGAGCCAGCAGGTCGGCTATCAGATATCCTTCCGTACAATGGTCGATCGTGTAGTGCAAACCATATTCATTGGCGATGCGAACAGCGGTCAGGATATCATCGGTCCGATGGGCGTGAATCTTTACTATTCTTTCACCGGTCAAGACCGGCGCCAATGCTTCCCATCGCCCGTCACGCCGGGTCATGGGCTTTCCTTCCTTGGCTAAAAAATTCTTTTCATCAATGTATGTTTGGGTTTGCGCCAAAGCATCCCGCAAAATGGCGGCTGTGGCCATACGAGTTATCGGCGTTTTATCTTTTCGTCCATAAACATGCTTGGGATTTTCGCCAAGGGCGGCCTTCATTGCTGCAAGCTTGATTACGGTCATGGCCTCCACCGTCCGCCCGGCGGTTCGCAACAAAGCGAAACTTCCCGCCAGCACATTGGCGCTGCCCGGACCGGTCATGACCGCGGTTACTCCACCGGCCAACGCCTCGGAAAAACAGACATCGTCCTGATAGATCCCGTCGGTCGCCAGAAGTTGCGGCGTGACCGGATCACTGGCTTCATTGCCGTCATGCCCTTCGGTTGTCAAGCCATCGTTAAAGAGTCCAACATGACAATGGGCATCGATCAGGCCGGGTATCAGCCAGTCTCCCTTTGCATCAATGATCCGCAGATCGTCACGATCGGTTAAGTGAGGCGGCGGCTCCCCGGAACCGACTTTACGAATATAAGGCGGATCGGCAAGCAGGTAGCCGTGGAACGCCGGCCGGCCGGTCATGGGGTGAATATTGGCATTTTTGATCAACAGCACAGTAAAACCTCCTGCGAAAAGGATAAAAGCAAAACGGGACAGGGCTTGACGTCCCCATCCCGACCGTCCCTGCTGGCAAGATCCAAATACCGGGCCTTAGCGCTTGGAGAACTGGGATGCTTTTCTTGCTTTTTTGAGACCGTATTTCTTACGTTCCTTCATCCGTGAGTCACGGGTCAAAAAGCCGGCCTTTTTGAGCGTGGCCTTAAAGGCCTCCTCGTCGGCCTGGACCAGAGCACGGGACAAACCGTGGCGAACCGCGCCGGCTTGGCCGGTCAGACCGCCGCCCACGACCTTGCAGATGATGTCGAAACGCCCCTCGGTGCCCGTGGCGATCAACGGCTGGCGGACGATGAGTTTCAGGGTTTCCATCTTAAAATATTCGTTCATTTCCTTATCGTTGATGGTAATTTGACCCTTGCCGGGATAAACGCGCACACAAGCCACCGCTTTTTTGCGGCGCCCTGTACCGTAAAAATAGGTTCTAGCAGCCTTTTTTGTAGCCATATCAGGATAATCCTCCCCTTATTATATCGAAAGCGTCAATGTTTCAGGTTTCTGAGCGGCATGGTTATGCTCAGGACCGGCATAGACCCTGAGTTTGCGATACATAGCACGGCCCAGTGCGTTTTTGGGCAACATGCCTTTGACCGCCAGTTCCAAAACCCTTTCCGGCTTTTTTTGCATCATGACCCGGTAATTAATCTCCTTGAGTCCGCCCGGATACTGGGTGTGGTAACGGTACAGTTTTTGATCAAGCTTATTGCCGGACAAGGTAATCTTTGCGGCGTTGACCACAATAACATGATCCCCCGTATCAAGAAAGGGCGTGTACTCCGGCTTGTGCTTTCCCCTGAGAATTTTTGCCACCTCGCTGGCCAGGCGACCCAGCGTCAAGCCATCAGCATCAATGACATACCATTTCCGCTTGATATCAGCGGGTTTTGCCACATAAGTACTCATTTGATTCACGACCTCCATTTATAATCCGCAACCAAAAACGGCGCATATTAGCGAAATGCTTTATCATTCTAGATGTGAAAGAATATCTTGTCAAGCATTGATTTTAAATTAGCCGATCAAATCTCGGTTTTTCGGGGAAATGCTCGGTTTTTCGACGAATCGGTTTGGTTCCCTCACAACCGATATTTACCGTCGGAACAACCTGTGGTAGAATTAATAGATATGTATGATAACAAGCAAAGGAGCGTATGCTGTCTCATGAGCGCAGGTATAATGCCATGACGTTCAACGTCAAAATAGATGCTGTTCGGGAGCTGACAACAAACGGCCCGACCTATATGAAAGGCCGACAATACTATCGGCAGGGTCGCGTGCGCCATCTTTCCTTTGATCAGGAGATGGGTGTGATCTTGGCTCAGGTCGAAGGCACCCGAGCCTATAACATTCGCATCATTTTGAACGGCAAGGGTGAATTGCACGATGCCACATGCACCTGCAGCGCCTTTGCGTCCTATTGGGGGATTTGCCAACATATTGCGGCGGCGCTTCTGTACGGTATTGATGCCTTCGGTGAACAAAAAACCAACATCCTTCCGGCCAAGGTCCAGACCCAGCGACGAAGCCGAAATAAAACACGGGAGTTCATGTTGCGGATGAATCACACCGTCCGGGTCGCTCAAACCTTTGACAAGAAGATCCTCAGACTCCAGGTCACCTTGCATTGTTCGCCGTCAACCACAGCCTTGCCTTGGCTCAGTTTTGCCGTGGGCGAAACCTGCCTCTACCCTATTCTCAATGTCGAACAGTTCGCTGAAGCCATTTCTCGCGACCTGCCGCTGGAGCTGGACAAAGATCTGACCATTGATCCGAAGCTGCACACGTTTTCCGAAGCAAATCATCCCCTGATCGCCATGATCCGTGACGCATTTGAAAATGATTACAAAGCTGTCTTCGGAACTTCGCATTCCGCCAGCCGCGACCGGTTTTTCACGCTTAACGCCAGCCGATTCGCCGAGTTTCTCGCCATGAGCGCCGGTCTGCCGGACTGTGCGTGGCAGACCGCCGAAGATCAGGAACGGCAAGAGATTCAGGTCCGACAGGCCGATCTTCCGATCAAGCTCTGCCTTTCCTATGCTTCCGGAACAAAAAGCAAACAAACTGATTTTATTTTATCTTTTCATAGTGAGCAAAACCTGCAACAACTGACCGCTTCGCGCAATGTCTATCTAGTTGGCAATACATTTTATTTGCCGCCCTACAGCAGCATCCGATTAATTGAGCCCATTCTGACGGTTTTTTCGACACCCGGCCTGCGCCGGCTCGTATTGACGCAGGATGACGTGTTGTTTTTGTTTAGCGAAGTCATGCCTCATCTCCACGCTATCTGCCCTTTGCAGCTGGACGATAAGATAAAAGCCAGATTGGTCGATGAGCCTCTTGAACCATTTATCGATCTCGATTACGAAGATGCCGATCTTCTGGCCACGGTAGGCTTTCGCTATGGCGAGGAATGGGTCAACCCGTTGTCAACCGAATCGGAAAAAACTCACGGGAATACAAGTCGCCTGATTATTCGTAACCATACGCAGGAAAACCGAATTCTTCAAATTCTTCAGAAAGCCGGCTTCAAGAGTCTGGGAACAACCTACCGCTTGTCGGATCCGGATAAGATTTATCACTATCTGGCCGACCATGCTCCGGCATTGGCTGACGTAGCCAACATTCGTTTATCTGAAAGCGCAGCCAAACTTCACATCCGCCCGGCACCGGTCATCAGATTTGAGCTAAGTCTGGCACCGGACAAAGATCAGTTGCTCCTGCGTCACGGATTTCATGAACTTCGCGATGAAGAGCGATTGGCCTATCTCCATGCTTTACGTGAAAAAAGACCTTTCTTTCAGGCGCCGGACGGTGGTTTCCGTCAAGTAGACCTGCACCGCCGGGACGGGCTGGTTGCCCTACTGGACCTGTTGCGTCAGTGGGGCTTGGATCCTTATGCATCAGACAGCCGTCTGCCTCGCTTTCGCGCCTTGGCCCTGACTTACTTGCTGGACCAAGGCGGAGCCGCCGATTTGCTGATTTTGGATGCTCCGGTCAAAAAAATGATTCAGCATCTGCAAAAGCCCGGTTCTCTGACTTTTAAGATTCCCGCCGGTTTGAGCAGCAAATTGCGGCCGTACCAAAAAACCGGTTTTCAATGGTTGTGTACGCTTGACTACTATGGGCTGGGCGGCATACTGGCCGATGACATGGGCTTGGGCAAGACACTGCAAACCATCGCCTATGTCGCTCATGTCTGGCGACAAAAGAAAAAACCATCGCTGATTATCGCGCCAACCAGCTTGGTCTACAATTGGCTAAGTGAATTCAACAAATTTACGCCCCGGCTGCCGGTCATGATTCTGGACGGAAATCGACAGCAACGCGCATCACGGCTGGTCGAGATCTCCCGGTATGCCTGCGTCATTACTTCTTATTCTCTGTTGAGAAGGGACATTGAAGATATCGGCGAACTTTCTTTTGCCAGCTGTTTTTTAGATGAAGCTCAGAACATCAAAAATCCCGATACCCTGAATGCCCGCTCGGTCAAACTCATTCAAGCCGAGCGCTGCTTTGCCCTGACCGGAACGCTGATTGAAAACTCACTGACCGAACTGTGGTCCATTTTTGATTTTATTTTGCCGGGTTATTTGTACAACCAGCGGGATTTTCAGTCAACTTATGAATGGCCGATCACCCGTGAGAACAATGCCCTTGCTCTGGACAAGCTCCACACCCAGATCGATCCGTTTATTTTGCGCCGCATGAAGCGTGATGTGCTCAAAGAAC
>JAAYNF010000137.1 GCA_012520975.1 Clostridiaceae bacterium
CACCATAGGTGCATAAAATACAGTATAATGGAGGAGCACATTACAGGCACTAAGAGGTGGCTCTCAATCCCCGGAACGGTGGCTCTCTAACTCCGGACTGGTGGCTCAAGGTGACCCGGAATATTCATTGAAACATCGAAACAAACGATGATATTTCAGTGATTATACAATATTGCGTGGTACATCTCAAATCAGGTCCGGTCTCACAACTTCAAACCGTCTATCCATACGGCAAGCTCAGCCTTGCCTGCATTAGCCCTCAGCAACTTACCCTCGATGAGCCTAGCGTTTGGACAGCTCGACATGAGTTTTTCGTTGGTCTTACCCATACCGCTCCCGCCGTGACACACCCTATTTGTGTACTTTAAGTTTGCGTACCGTTTACAATGCATAATTTATTTAATGCTCTCGTATATGCTATATATTCCTCATTTAGGTTCATACCTGTAGGTAGAACATAAACATTGTCAAATTCCAGACCTTTTGCCTGAATAACATTTCCAATAAAGAAATTGTTTTTATTATAATAAAGTGGTTTATATTTTGAAAGCATATTTGAATTGTTTGTAATAATAGCTATCCTTGAGTTTTCATCTTCAATTAAATCCTCTTTAATTTTAGAACTCAGTTGTTCTAAATGAATAAACTCAACCGGACCACCATGTATACCGATCGGTAATGACTTGAATTTAAATTTTTTATTTGTAAAATCAGTAATTTCTACGGTATTTCTATAATTTTCATTAATGATATAGTAATTGCATCCCATAAGTTTACAAACACTTTTCCATTCCTTGATTCCTCTGCCCATATTTATACATTGATTAATATCTCCAAATATATTAAAATTGCATTTGGTTCCATTAATTAATTTTAGTATAAAATACTCGCTAGCTGAATAGTCTTGGCCTTCATCTATAAAGAGAAGTTGTTCCCCATCCTTAAGTTCACCACAATGAAGATAATATATATATATAAGCAATAAAAGTTCATGTTTCCCATATATTTCATGGTGTGATTTAATTTGATATTCATTTCTATAATAATCTCTGATTTTTTTATATGTATCTAAAGCAAATTGCCCTCGATTAGACAAAAGAGTATCTATACTATCTACAATATTAATTTCTGTTTCACTTAATAAATTGGGCTCTTGTGATTTTTTTTTGCAATTCAAATCGAATATTTTTTTGTTTAATTTATCAATTTCTTCTTCTAATTCTAATAAACTACGAACTTTACCAAAAGCTTCAATACAAACGGAGATTTTGTTAATTAAATTGACAACGCCTACATCGGTATCTGCGCCGGTATTTTGAAATAGTTCTGAAATTTTTTTATTATATTCTTCAATATATTTTTTAATATCACCATTAAACCCATCATTATTCAAATATTTTTTCAGTACCCCATACGCATTAATAAGTACTTTATTATTTGTTACCATATCAAGAATTTGCTGCTTAAAATAATCAATTATAATTACATTATCTATCGGAGATTTGATATCAAGCAATTTGTCTAAAGAAGTTTGGCTCGATTGAATCGTCCGGCTTATTATTTCTAAATATCTTTCTAAATTTTTATTGTTTTCGATATTGGGCAAGACTTTTTTAACAAGACCATAAGCTTGTTCCTCAAGATGAGCTATTTTGCTTTCGATGTCTTTGATTAAAATATTTTTTTGAATTTTTATTTTCTGTTTTCGTTTTGTAAGTTCTCTTTTTTGAAAAACATTAAAAACTGAAAGTAACTGTATCTTTTGATTAATTTTTTCAATTTCAATATCAAAATTATTAATTGAATTATTTGCATTACTTCCTTGAGTTAAATAGGTTTCAAGCAAAGTGTTTTTTTGCGATATGATATTATTTAGAGTGGATGGTATTTGATTTAAATTGTTAATCAGATTGTATAATCGTTTTGTTTCATTGAAGTTTTTACTAATTAATTCTAAATTGTTATGCAACAATGATATATCTACTTCCAACTCAAGTATTTCAGCATGGAATGATTCGAGTTTTTGAACGGTTATTTCCGCTTTTTCTATATCGTCTTTGAGGTTATTGATTTCTTTTTGAAGCTTTTTATCTGCATTGAATATTTCTTTTGATAAATTGGATAACTTATCTAAAAAACTCATATCTGACAATATTTCTGTATTACCAATATCGAGATTTGTTTTTTGAGTTATTACAACTAATTCATTGTAATGAATTAGTTCAAACAGTTTATCTTTATAATATTTGTATAAACTGTTAACATTATCAAAAAATGATGATGTATAATAATTGTTGAGTATTTCATCATTTACATCCGTATTTTCACAAATGTTTTCCGAATCAAGGAATTGTATAGCTTTTTTATTTACCAGAACTTCTCTCTTGTTAATTTTTTCGCCTTGCACATTTTCGCGCAAGGATGTTGTATATAAGCTTTGATAACGATATGCAACTGACAGATAATAATCAAACATAGTTATTCGTTCTATTCCCTCAAGTTCCAAGGAAATAGCTAAATCTTTAATAAACACGGAAAAATTATTGTTAGGAGTTATGATTTTTGTTTTTGTTAAACTCGGAAGATATTTATTAAATTTAAGATAGGACAATCTATGAAGAAGTATCATGGTTTTACCAGACCCCGCACAACCCTGTACAACCATGTTTATTTTTTTCTCCTGTCTAATTATTTTATTTTGATTGGATTGAATTGTTTTAATAATATCCGTAATTCTATGATTCGATCTATTTTCAAATAATACTTCCATTAAAAATGAATCCGCTGTGCCTTCAGAATAAAATTCATTCCCGGCAATATAAGTATTATTGTATCTTAACGGCTTAAAAGAATAATTTCTTTTAAGCATTAATTCATGCTTATATACATTAAATGGATTTCCTATTTCTCTCCCATGCAAATATTCATTAAACACATCAACATAATGTTTTCTTGTTAAAGATGTATTTTCATTGTCATAATACATGGAAGCGATTGGAGAACGCCAATTTACAATATGACCTCCGTCAGAGGTACTTTTATACAAACCTTTAGAAATATAAATTTTGTCATAAAAATGTTTATCAAAGTAATATTGTAAATTGCTTTGATAAAAACGAGTATCTAAATCAATTCTTCCAAAATATGAATCACCATATTTCTCGTTAAAGTTTTTTTCTTGTTCATATGAAATCTTTTTTGAGTAATATTCTGAAATTATTTTATCCTTCAATTGTTCATCAAGGGTAGGACCAGTGGGAGCACTTTTTTGAATCTTTTCAACGGTTTTTTTATATTCCTGGTCAAAGTGTTGAAGAATGTTGCGTTTGTTTTTGAAATATCTCAAATCACTGATTATGAGTTTTTCATGACTTTCAAGATCGTCATTGTTAAAAAATAGCTTAATTCCTATATCATCCTTTTTGTAAATAACCACTTCAGATTTTTCATAAGTTTCACAATTTTGACCAGCATTATATGTCACTTTAATTAATTGTTTTTTTAAAGCTTCTATTTGATTATTATCTATTTTTTTAATAATAATTTCGTTGCCTAAGCCATCGAACAATTTTTGACCAACAACCATATCAAATCTCCAGATTTAACTTAATCATCATATAATGAAACCAACTCCATCCCATCTCTCAACCTAAAAATGGAATCGGCTTGGAATTGCTTTTCTTCTCGTTGCCCTTGGAGCTTTTGTACTGCCCCCCATATTGTCAACACAGTTAGGCAACATTTTGTAGAATGCTCTGCTGGTAATATTCAGCCGGAGTTATATATCCCAGAGCTGAATGAATACGCTTGCCGGTATAGAAATCTATGTAAGCCTCTATTGAGGTAATTGCTTCACTACAAGTATCGTGCAACTTGTAATAGAGTTCTTCTTCCTTGAGAGTCCGGAAAAAGCGTTCAATATGGGCATTTTGTTCTGGTGTTGCATAGACTGAATACAAAAGAGCTACGTCACAAGTGGACAATTCCTTAACAAATTTATGGCTGGTTGGCTGGCAACCATTATCTACTTGAAGTACGCGGTCTATTATTGCCATTATATAGAGCCAACCGTAACCATTGATATAGGTCTTGATCATGTCCATTTCCCAAATTTGATTGGGCTTTGTAGGTTGACCAGGTCGCTCGTTCATTTGAACTATACGTCGGTTTTTTAACCGCTGTTGGCTCAGATCTAGTTTATTCATAAATCAGTTAACTCGTTTCTGACTGATATTTTTTATGTTAAATCCGCGTCTTAGTATAACGCAAATACGGCGATAGTCATAAAGAGGATAACAGTTACAAGCCATTTTGATTGTTGCAGATAGTTCTTTATCAGGTACATAGTTCTGCTTAGGTTTAGGAGTTCTATTACTCCTGCACTTACAGGGATAGAATCGTGAGCATGGCACTTTTAGTATTTCAGCAGCATCTTTGATACTGATTCCTTCTTTTCTGAGTTCAGTGGTCAATGCGGTGTATAGTAATCAGAATCTACTTGAGAAGTTTGTGAGTGAAGAAATCTTCCGTTTTTTTAGTACCTCTACCTCCAGGGGTTTACGCCCCAGGGCTCGTTCGAGATTCTTTATTCGTAGCTCTAAAGCTTTAACCTGGTTGGTTTTGCCATTGTTCTGGAGGCCCTGAACCTCACCAGCTATAAAATGGTCTCTTAATTTGTAGTAAGTAGCGGTGGATACTCTGTATTTACGGCATAGGTCTGAAACGGGAACTTCCCCTTTTAGATCACTTAAAACTAAAGCTAGGGCATCATCATCGGATGGTTTTTTCTTCGGCATGGTAGTTTTCCTCCCTTATCTGGATTCTACCATAACCGTGTTGTCTCTCTGTAAGTATCAGTATAATGTTACTTCTTACAAAAGACGTAACATTTTTTGAAAAATGACTTTTCCCAATGTATATTTTTTCATCCTTTTGGTAATGTTGTTATAAGTTACTGAACATTCTCTCAAAGTACACAACCCCTTTTTGATTTACATATTTTTCATTATACCAAACATCTATTAACTCCTACAATAAAGACGTCTTTCAAAACAATTGCCCCTCTCTTAATTGCCAAGACACACTTTCGCCCGGGGCAATACCCCGTAGAGATTTGCATCACCCCGGGGTTCTATGTTAAAAATCTCACTCTATGATGAGAAATTCATCAGTTTCTGAAATTTGTCGCTTTTAAAGCTAAATGGGTAATTAAGGTCCTAAAAATTGTATTATACTGCTTCAAATGCATCAGCTGTGCATTTGCCATCAGACGTTTCCGCAATATCCGTAAGAAACGGCAGATTTGGAACAAAACAAACGATTACCCCACAACCCCACAAAGCAACCCTTTACTTTTTAGGCGGCTCGTTGCAACCCCAAAAACAAGAAAAACCCGTCCTGAAGACGACTCCGGGGCGGGCTGCTTTATGAGGTATAAGGCTTAAAACCCCTTGAAATCTAGGGGTTTCAGACAAAAAAGAAAAGCAGATTTTTCTATCAAAATCTGCTATCCTATCTGACCAGAGTGTCCGAAAACAGATTTTCCGCTCATACTAAGTCTCTTACCTGCTTCACCTAGAGATTTATTAAAACGTTACGTCTATGGGTACGCCAACCAGATTCGCAGCAGTCGCCGCTTGATGCGCGAGTGTCGTCGAAACCTGAAAGTTATCTTTCTTCTTCGCGGTTTGATCCCTGACTTCCGGACCATCGCCGATTTTAGAAAAGATAATCCTCAGGCGCTGAAGCGTGTGTTCCAGGTCTTCACCAAAGTATGTGTGGAGCTGGATTTGTATCAGCAGATCTTGATTGCGGTGGACGGGACAAAGATTCGTGCAGTGAACAGTAAGGTAAACTGTTATACAACAGACGTCCTGCTCAAGAAGATTGCCAACATCGATGCGCATATTAGCAACTACTTGGCCGCCATGGATGAGCTAGACCATAAAGAAGAAGATGAGTCGTCTTGTACGAAAGAGCGGTTACAAGAGATTCTGGACGATTTTCATGCTCGAAAAGAGCGCTACGAAGAGTATGTTGAAGACCTGAAGGCAAGCGGCGAGCGACAACTGCTGACCACCGACTCGAATGCACGCCGCATGCACTCAAAAGACGGGTTCTACTGCAGCTACAACATACAGACTGCCGTGGACAGTGAGAATCACCTGATCTGCGCCTACGACGTAACCAACCGCAACACCGACCAAGGCCCCATGCGCTAAGAGGCTAAAACAGCGCTCGAAACACCTGTTTTTGAAGTTGTGGCCGATAAAGGCTACGAAAGCCAGGCAGATCTATTGACCTGCCTTATGAACGGCAACATTCCGTATGCTGCATGTTTACAAGATCCGCGATGCGTGTCGCCAGTGCCGTGTTCGTTGCACGAAAGCGAAAGAGAAAGAAGTTTACTTTGGTCCCAAGACCTATTGTGTTGCTGTGCGTGTGAAAGGCAATCCTGAATTTCCCCTACAACCTCTACCGGAAGGCTTTGTCCCGCACAATAGTTTCTATGATCAAGAGCTGAATGATGCAGTGGTTGTGATTACCATGCCCAAAGATCAAGACAAGCTTCGTACTCGAATGTGTACGGTCGAACATCCTTTCGGCACGGTCAAGTGGTACCATGGCGCTCACTTCGCCCTCTTGAAAGGCAAAACGAAGGTAGCCGGTGAATATGCCTTGAGCTTTTTGGCCTACAACATGAATCGCGTCCTGAAAATAGTCGGTATGGAAGCGCTGCTTGGCTTGCTCCGAGACAAAAAACGTATGTACAAGCTCTGCCGAATGGTTCAATAGCAGGGGCAGGGATGCTTCCTTTTGAACGATCGCTATCCTTTTGTCTCTTTTTCACGTTCTTTATCTGAACTTACATAACACATTTCAAAACGTCGTAAAAAGGCGCGATTTTGCGCACTTTGACGAACATAAAAATGTCCTGAAACCCCACAGAATAGGGGTTTTAGGACAAATTGTGGTCGAGGTGAAGGGACTCGAACCCCCGACATCCTGCTCCCAAAGCAGGCGCGCTAGCCAACTGCGCTACACCTCGATATCGTTTCACGATTATAGCTGATGACATATGGGTTTGGCAAGCAGGCCGCCCATCATTGTCGTTGTAGTCTCGCTCATTGCTCCAATTCTTGATGCTTAATTTTCCCAACAATAGATCTCATCGTCAATGAGCAACTGAAAACCGTAACCTTCCAGATCCACAGAGTGCCCGGAGCCATCAATCTTTCGCCGGTCAGCATGGCGGTTAATGGCCACCACAACCGTTGCCGGTCCCTCTTGAATATCACCGAAGACATCCAAGCCGTTTTTGAGATATCGTCGGAAGGCAAGGCAATCGCCCCTGGCATATAGAAATTCGACAAAACCCGTCCGCAGAACCGGAAGTTGCTGACGTAAAAGACCAAGTCGGGCAAACCATGACTGCATACCCTGATCCTCTTGATTCCAGGGAAAGGTTCGCCGATTGAAAGGGTCGCGATATCCCTCCATCGCGGTTTCATCGCCGTAATAGATCACCGGACAGCCGGGCCAGGTCATTTGAAAAAGCACCGCCAGTCGCAGCAGTTTTTTCCCTTTTTCCCGCTCGGCAGATGATAAAAACGTGCGTGACTGCATTTCACGATTGCCGGGATCAGGCTGTCCGGCCAATGCGGTTATCGCACGGGGTATATCATGACCGCTGATCAAATTGTAGCTGCTGTAAAAGCTGGCGACCGGATAATTTTCCTTTAAGGACGCCAAGGTCAGATGCAGGCGTTCGGCCGCGCACTGACCGCTGAGCCAGCCGATCAGCGTTCCTTGAAAAGGATAGCCCATCACCGTATCGTGAGTCCGCCCGAGCAAAAAGTCCCGGTATGAACCATAACTGATTTTATTGCTGGCATCCTCCCAGACTTCACCGAGAATAACCGCATCTTTTTTTTCGGCCCGGGCGGCTTTGCGCAGGCCACGAAGAAAGCCATCCGGCAATTCGTCCGAGACATCCAGCCGCCACCCTGCGGCGCCCAAACGAAGCCACCGGCGGACGATGCCGTTCGGACCGATTATGTAGTCGCGGAACAGCAGATCATGCTCGTTGACCGCGGGTAAATCGGGAAAACCCCACCAAGAATCATAAAGCAACTGCTCTCCCCGTTTGCGGAAGGTGTACCAGCTCAGATATGGTGAGGAACCGTCGCCACGAATGGCCTGCCAGGCGCCGCTTTCTTCGTAGCGGCCCAGTTTATTAAAATAACGGCTGTCCGCTCCGGTATGGCTGAACACGCCGTCCAGAATAATCCGGATTCCCCGTTTGGCGGCTTCCAAGCAGAGTTTTTGAAAATCCTCCAGATCACCCAGCAACGGATCAATCTGTTCATAATCACCGGTATCATAACGATGATTGGACCGCGCCTTAAAAATCGGATTCAATGACAAAATGCTCACACCAAGATTTTGAAAATAATCCAGTTTTTCGGTAATTCCGGCCAAAGATCCGCCGAAAAAATCACAAGCTAAATATCCGGTTTCCGGTTTGCCGACAAAGTCCACATCTTCCGACCAATCCGAATGCCAGATCCGTTCCGGCGCCTGATTTTCTTCAAAACGTTTCAGACTAAAAGTCGTATCCCGATTAAATCGATCGGGGAAAATCTGATAAATAATTGATCCGGGTAGCCACGACGGCACTGCAAAATCTCTCTCGTAAACCGTCACCTGCCATGGTGACGGCAAATACGGCTCGCCCGGCTGGCGGCGGGGCGGTTGGCCGGTCAAGCGGCCGCCGCCGTGAATATCCTCGCGATCTGCCGTGAAATATCTTCGGCCGGCAGCGGTTTCCAATTCAAACCAATAGAAGAAAAGACAGGCCTCAAAGGGCAAACGAACCAAGCAATCACCAACCAATTTGTTGGGTTCTTCACCTTCACCGACGGCTGAACTTTTCAGTTTCAATTGTATTCGGCTTGTATAAAAATGCTCCAGTCCGTAAGCGTAACACAACGTTGCCCCATGAACGGCCGATTGACCTTGCGTCACATGAATGGTCAACCGAATTTGGCTGCCACCGGGCAGAGCACCTGCGGGCTCGCGAAAAATAGTGGATCGGCTGCGATGAATAATCTCCATGCTATTCCTTCAGCTGTTGATACATGGCAAGATAACTTTGAGCCGAAGCACGCCACGAGTAGTCGCCGCTCATCGCGGTCGCAACCAGCATTTCCCAGGCTTCCGGCTCATGTCGAAAGATGTCACAGGCATAGCGCGTTGTATATAGGAACTCATGGGCATTGATGTTCCGGAAAGAGAATCCATTACCCTCCCCCGAGTATTTGTTGAAAGCTTGGACGGTATCCTTCAGTCCACCTGTTTCCCGGACAACCGGCAAGGTGCCGTAGCGCATGGCGATCATCTGGGCCAATCCGCACGGCTCGAACAATGAAGGCATCAGCAGAAGATCCGCACCGGCATACATACGATGGGATAATTCGGTGTCAAAGGCCAGTCGAAGGGCAAACAGGCCGGCATTACGGTCGGCATGCTCTTTGAGCGCCGCCTCATAGCCGGCCTCTCCGGTACCGAGAATGGCCAGCTGAAGATCGCCATTGAGCATTTCAGACAAGACATGCAAAAGCAGATCCAAACCTTTTTGATCGGTCAGACGCGTAATCATGCAGGCCAGCGGCAGCCGCTTGTCGACGGAAAGGCCAAGTTCGGTCTGGAGAGCAGCTTTGCAGACGGCTTTGCCTTTAGACCAATTTGTCCGGTCATAATTTGCCGGTATGGCCGGGTCGGTCGCCGGATTGTAGACCGCATCGTCAATGCCATTGAGGATTCCGGTCAGTTTGTGTGCCTGACTTTGTAGCAGCACGTGTAATCCCTCGCCGAAATAATCCGTTAAAATCTCGGTGGCATAGGTTGGTGACACCGTGGTAACCCGGTCGGCGAAAACAATGCCGGCTTTGAGAAAGTTAGGCATACCATCTTTGAGAATGGCCCCATTATTCATATAGCGATCCGGCATGTCCAAGAGGTCGGCTATTCTTTCCCGACTGTGGATCCCCTGAAACTTGATGTTGTGAATGGTCAGAACGGTTTTCAGATCGGAAAGTTTGCCGTACGGCCGATAATGGGCGTCAAGCAGACAGGGGATCATGGCGGTATGCCAATCATTCAAATGGAGAATATCCGGCATAAAATCCATAGGTTCTCCCAGTGTTTCCAAAACAGCACGTTGGAAAAAGCTGAACCGTTCAATGTCAAAAGAGTAATCAAGATAGAGCTGATCATGATAAAAATAGAATTCGTTGTCAATAAAGTAGATCGGAACACCATTCAGCTCCATCCGGAAAAGACCACTGTACAATGTGCGCCAGCCCAGCCTGATCATCGACCAGCGCAAAAAGACCATTTGGTCGGCGCAGCCATCCTTGATGCTTTTGTACAAAGGCATGATCACACGCACATCGGCACCGGACCCGCGCAAAGCACCGGGCAGCGCGCCGACGACATCACCCAGTCCGCCGGTCCGGGCCAGCGGACTTAGTTCGGAGGTTACAAATAAAATCTTCAGCTTTTTCATACAATCGCTCCCTTGCCGATCACAACAGGGTAATCGGTTTGGCCGACCAGCCTGACACCCGGACGAACCACGCAGTTTTTGTCCAAAATGACATTTTCCAACACGACTCCTTCAGATATGTAGGAATCCTGAAAGATAACACAACGGTTGACGACCGCGTTGTTGGACAAGGTCACGCCTCGAAAAACAACACTGTCCGTAACCGAGCCGTAAATCGAGCAACCGTCCGAAATCAAACTGTTGCTGACCGTGTTGTCGGCGCTGTAAAGGCTTGGCGCCTCATCCTTGACTTTGGTGAAAACCGGACGTCCGGACCAGAAAAGCTCTTGGCGGGTCTGTTCTTCCAACAGGCGCATTGAGGCCGCGAAGTACGTGCTGATTGAATTGATTCTTAACACGAGTCCTTTGTAGTTAAAGGCCCGAATCCTGTATTGTTTATGCAGTCTGAGCAGCATGCTGTCGATCGAGGAGACACGTATCCCTCGTGACATCAGTTCACTAACGATATCGATCAACAATTCGCGATCCAACACCATCACGCCAAGGAAACAACGCGATGTCGGCGTTTTCTCCGGGTTTTGCAACATATCCGTGACATAATGTCGCCGATCGGTTTCTAAAATGATGTTGGGTGCGCCGAAACGAATGCCGTCAAGATTGTAGAGCAGGCTGATATCGGCGCCGCTTTCTTCGTGATCGGCGACCAATTCATTGAACGTGGCATTAAAAATAACATTGCTGTTGGCCACAACGACGTATTTGTTCCGCTCACCCCGCAGATAGTAAAGCAAACCCGTCATGTCATCGATATCGCCGTTGTCCGCACTGGCGAAATTGATATACGGCGGCAGCAAAGTGAGTCCCTTGGTCTTGCGGTCAAGATCCCAAAAACTGCCGGTTCCCAGATGATCCATCAAGGATTTGTACTTGTTAAACGTAATAACACCAACACTGTTAATACCTGAATTAACCATATTGGACAGCATAAAGTCGATGATCCGATATCGACCGCCGATCGGCACAGCCGACAGCGCCCGCGGCCGGATCAGCTCGCCAAGCTGAACATTACGGTGATCGGCCATAATCAGGCCCAATGCATTGATAAACATGATGCTCGCCTCCTTTACCGAATCCGGAACTGGTATTCGATGATATCGTCCATCTCTTGTCCTTCTCGGTATTCAACCATACAATTACCGGGAATTTGTGCCTGATCACTGATTTTCAGACCGCGCTCAAAAACGATGATCCCATCGCTGCATAATTTTGAATTGTGGAAAATACAGGTTTTGGTGATATGAGCGCCCGCCTGAACATTTTTACCGATGATCGTCTGGTTAGCGACAATGCATTTGTCAAGCACTGCACCCTCTTGGACAGTGACTCCGGGCATCAAGATCGAATCCCGGACAACGGCACCCTTTTCCACCGTAACACTGTCGGACAGAACCGAATGTTCAACCGTTCCGTAGATATTGCAACCATCGGTCAGAGCACTGTTGACCACTCGGGCACCGGCGGCAATGTAATGGGCCGGCTTAATCGGATTTCGGCTGTAAATTCGCCAGTTCCGATCACGAAAATCAATTTCCTCCGGCCGGTCGAGAATATCCATATTGGCCTCCCACAGGCTGGCAATGGTTCCGACGTCCTTCCAATAGCTGCGGAACCGATGGGTCATCAGCTTGCGGTTTTCACTCAGCATGGCCGGGATGATGTTTTTACCAAAATCATGGCTGGATTCCGGGTCGGCGTCATCGGCTATCAACTGGCGGCGGAGAACATCCCAGCTGAAAACATAAACCCCCATTGATGCCAGATTGCTTTTCGGATTTTTCGGTTTTTCATCAAATGTTGTGATTTGGCCTGTTTTATCCACATTCATGATGCCGAAGCGATGAGCTTCCGCCCAAGGCACCTCAATGACAGCGATCGTGGCGTCGGCTTCTTGCTGGATGTGTTCTTGCAGCATTTTGGCATAATTCATTTTATAGATATGATCGCCGGACAAGATCAACACATGACGAGGATCATAACTATCAATAAAATCGATATTCTGATAAATAGCATTGGCGGTCCCCAGATACCAGTCACTGCGCGAGCTGCTTTGATAGGGCGGCAGAATAAACGTACCACCGTTGGTCCGGTCCAAATCCCATGGATGTCCCGTGCCGATATAGGTATTCAGGACAAGGGGCTGATACTGCGTCAGCACGCCGACGATTTCAATGTCTGAATTGGTACAGTTGCTCAACGTGAAATCAATGATCCGGTATCGGCTGCCAAAGGGAACGGCCGGCTTGGCCAAGTCCTTGGTCAGCACCCCCAGTCGCGTACCTTGTCCGCCGGCCAGAATCATGGCCACGACGTTTGATCTTGCCATCATTATCCCTCCCTGTTATCCACTGTTCGTTCGTTCGTTGCGATTTCTTGTCGCAAAACAAGAGCGCTTAGAGGTGGCAGATCGATGACCAGTTGTGCAGGTTGGCCATGCAGACCCGGTTCCTCGGTCCGGAGACATTCTCCGGGAACACTGCAGATCGGATAGCCGCTGCCACCATAATTCATATCATCGGAATTGAGATCAACCAAGTAAGCACCCGGGGACGGGACTCCAAGACAGTAGGACGGAAGCGGCTTCGGCGTCAGGTTGAGGATGACGATCCGTTCATCACCGCCCTCATCCCGGCGAATATACGCATAAACGCTGTTTTCGGCGTCATCCGCCGAGATCCAGCTGAACCCGTCCCAATCAGAATCTTTTTCCCAGAGGGCCGGCTGGTTGAGGTAATAATGATTCAACTGCCGGACAAAATCTTGCAAGAGACGATGGCTGTCATATTGCAGCAGGAACCATTCCAACTGTTCATAGAAGCGCCATTCGATAAATTGACCGAATTCACCGCCCATAAAGAGCAATTTGGCACCCGGATGGGTCATCTGGTAGACAAAAAGCGTCCGAAGGCCGGCAAACTTGCGCCAAATATCGCCGGGCATACGATCAATCAGGGATCGTTTGCCGTGCACCACCTCGTCATGGGAAAAGGGCAGGACAAAGCGTTCGGAAAACGCGTACATCATGGAAAAACTCAACTGATTTTGGTGCCAACGCCGATAGACATAATCGCGACTCATATAATCCAATGTATCGTGCATCCAGCCCATATTCCATTTGTGGGTGAAGCCCAGACCACCCTCGGAGATCGGGTGACTGACCTTGGCCCAAGCTGTTGATTCTTCGGCGATCATCAGGCAGCCCGGTAACCGCTCTCGAACCAGCAGGTTCAATTCCCGCAGAAAACGGATGGCATCAAGATTTTCATTGCCACCGTATTTATTGCGCACGAATTCCGTCCGTCCGTAATTGAGATAGAGCATGCTGGAAACAGCATCAACCCGCAATCCGTCAAGATGAAATTCGGTCAGCCAAAACCAAGCGTTGGAGATCAAAAACGAGCGCACCTCGGCCCGACTGAAATTAAAGGCGTAAGTACCCCATTCACGATGCTCCCCCAAACGGCTGTCCGCGGGCTCGAACAGCGGGGTGCCATCAAATCTGGCGAGTCCGTGCGCGTCACGAGGAAAATGTGCCGGAACCCAGTCCAGGATGACTTTGATCCCCAGCTGATGCAGATGATCCACCAAGTATTTAAAATCGGATGGCAATCCGAAGCGGCTGGTCACACTGTAATAACCGGTTACCTGATAGCCCCAAGAATCATCCAGCGGATGCTCCATGATCGGCATCAGTTCGACCGCATTGTAACCCATGTCGATCAGATATTCACCGAGCGTTTCCGCCAAGTCACGGTAATTCATCACTTGACCGTCGCTATGCCGTCGCCATGACCCCAGATGAACTTCATAAATATTAAGCGGTCCCGCTGCCATCGCATCGGGTCGGTTGGCCATGTAACTTGTATCTCGCCAGAGGTAATCATCCGGATCATAAAGAATAGAGGCTGTGTTCGGTCTTGTTTCGCTGTGCCGCGCATAAGGATCGGCCTTGAGCCGGATCAGATTATCCGGTCCGGTAATGGCATATTTGTAGCGATCCCACTGGGCGGCGCCGGCCACAAAGCCTTTCCAGATACCGGTCGTGCCAACCATCTCCAGCGGATTGGCCTCTTGATCCCACTGATTAAAACTGCCGACGACCGTCACCTGTTTGGCGGCCGGAGCCCACACAGCGAAAAAATAGCCTGCCTCTCCGGTAGGACCGGTGGCAGGTCTGGATCCAAGCAGGTTATAACTCATGTAATCCTGGCCTTTATTAAACAGGTACGCCTGATCCATCAGCTTCACCTCCTGGTAATATTCGCATCTTCAAATCAATTATACCCTATTTGCCGGGATAACAACAAGTTGGCCGATGGCTTGGCCTTAATCTCGGCCAACAGCGTAATTGCCTCCTTGATCAAAAGCTGCCATTTCAGCCGGAATCAAATGGTGGTGGCGCAGGGGTAGATTTTCGAATAAAGCTCGGGAAAATGATTCGCGTCCAACCAGGCCGGTCTGGCGGATCAGACAGCCCAAAAGGATGATTATCGCATAGGCGATGTTGCCCTGTTCGGCGGCCAGCTCCGATGCGGGAATCGAAATCCATTGGACATCGGTTCGAGTGTGAATCGGTCTGGCCAAGGTACTGTCGATAATGATCAAGCCACCGGGCTTGACAATTTCCGAGAACTTCTCCAAAGAAGGACTGTTCATGGCAACCAGGGCGTCGGCCTCGGTGATAAACGGCGAACCGATGGTCTTGTCGGAAACAATCACCCCACAGTTGGCTGTCCCCCCGCGCATTTCCGGTCCGTAGGACGGAAACCAGCAAACCTCCTTGCCCTCGGTTAGCGCGGCTGACGCGATAAAACGTCCGGCTGAAAGTATCCCTTGCCCGCCAAACCCGGCCAGTAAAATCGAACAATTCATTTGCTCTCCTCCAATTTGGGATCACGGAATAAACCCAGCGGGTATTGCTGAATCATGACCTCTGCCACCCAGTCCATGGATTTTGGGGGATCCATTCCCCAATTCGTGGGGCAGGTCGACAGCACTTCCACCAACGAAAAGCCCAATCCGGCCTCTTGAACCCGGAAAGCTTTTCGAACGGCTTTTTTGGCCTGAATGATATGTCGATAATCGTGAAGCGAAACACGCTCGACATAAACTGCGCCGGGCAAGGTGGCCATCATTTCGCTGACATTGATCGGATGGCCTTGTGCATCCGGATCACGACCAAAGGGAGAGGTGGTCGTTACCTGCCCGATCAGGGTGGTGGGCGCCATTTGGCCGGATGTCATGCCGTAAATGGCGTTGTTGGCAAAAAACACGCTGATTTTTTCCCCGCGGGCTGCGGCGTGAATGATTTCGGCCGTGCCGATGGCCGCCAAATCGCCATCGCCCTGATAAGTGAAGACCGATTTAGAGGGATGGACGCGCTTGATGCCTGTCGCGACGGCCGGAGCCCGGCCATGAGCGGCTTGAACCATATCGCAAGCGAAATATTCGTAATTATTGTAGGTACAGCCCACCGAGGAAACCCCGATGGTTCGGTGGAGAATATCCAGCTCACACATGGCCTCCGCGATCAGACGATGTAAAATACCATGGGTGCAGCCGGGGCAATAATGCGTCGGGATATTCAGAAGTCCGGCGGTTCTTTTGAATACGGCTTGCATGGCACTACCTCCCGACCATCTTCATGATTTTTTGTAAGATTTCCTTTTGCGTCGGTAAATTACCCCCGGATCGACCTAAAAATGCGATCGGTTTCATACCGTCGACAGCTAGGCGAACATCTTCAACCATCTGTCCACAACTCAGTTCAATCGTTAAAACGGCCTTGACGGAAGGCTGTGCAGCGGCACGAGCAATGACATCGGACGGAAATGGCCAAAGGGTGATCGGCCGGATCAGGCCGACTCGAACACCTTGGGCGGCCGCAATCGGGATAATGCCGCGGCCGATCCGGCTGCAGGTGCCAAAAGCAACCATAAGAATATCAGCGTCTTCGCAGTTCAGGCACTCGGCCCGGACTTCCCGGCGAGAAACCTCAGCATATTTGGCCTGAAGTTTCCGATTAAAAGCCTCCAGCACATCGGCCTTGATATAAATAGAGGTAATGGTATTGTGCGGACGGACGCCGCCGGTTCCGGTCACGGCCCACGGTTTTTTCGGCAGATCGATCGGCTCCTTGTCGCGAAAAACGACCGGTTCCATCATCTGCCCCAAGGCACCGTCACCCAGAATCAAAGCCAGCATCCTATAACGGTCAGCCAAATTGAATGCTTCGATCGTCATTTCATAGAGTTCCTGGACACTGGCCGGCGCTAGGACAATGTTCCGGTAATCGCCATGCCCGCCGCCTTTGGTCGCCTGAAAATAATCACCCTGCGAAGGCAGGATACCGCCCAATCCGGGACCGGCCCGGACAATATTGGCGACAACGGCAGGCAATTCGGCACCGGCGATATATGAAAAACCCTCCTGTTTAAGGCTGATTCCCGGACTGGAGCTGGATGTCATCGCCCGGGCTCCGGCGGCGGCGGCCCCATAAACCATATTGATCGCCGCCAATTCGCTTTCGGCTTGAATCACCGTACCACCGACCTCCACCATCCTTTTGGCCATATAATGCATAATTTCGGTCTGTGGAGTGATCGGATAACCGAAGTAATAGCGGCAACCCGCACGGATGGCGGCTTCGGCGATGGCCTCATTGCCCTTCATCAATACACGTTTCTCCATGCGTCAATCCTCCTCAGCGCCAAACCTCAATGGCCAGATCGGGGCAGATTGTTGCGCACATCCCGCAGCCTGTACAACGATCGACCTGTTCCACATAGACGGGATGAAGCCCTTTATCGTTCAGACGACGCTTCTGTACCTGAATGAGCCGTTGTGGGCAAACCGACACACAAAGCCCGCAACCTTTGCACAGATCCTGATTAAATTTAACACGAGGCATGGGCATCCCTTTCCGATAAATAAATAATTACTTCTATAATCAAAATAATTGTATCACAAAGTATTTATTTTGTAAAAATAGCCGGTAAAAAATTTCCGATTGCACTTGGTATCCGATTCGGCTAAAATGGGTGGTGTTATGCCCGTGTGTGGCGGACAAATGTATGTCTGGAGGAAACGCTGGTGAAACATATCATTATTTTGGGAGACGGCATGTCGGATCTCCCGATCGTGGCTTTGGACGGGAAAACACCTCTGCAAGCAGCTGTTAAACCCCATATGAACCGTTTGGCGAGAGAGGGATTCGCCGGCATGGTGCGAACTGTACCTGAAGGGATGTCTCCGGGAAGCGATACCGCCAATATGTCTGTGATGGGGTTCGACCCACGCATCTATTACACTGGTCGCTCACCTCTTGAGGCCATCAGCATGTCGATCGAGATGGAGCCCGAGGATGTCGCTTTTCGTTGTAATCTCGTTACCCTGTCGGAAGAAGCAAAATATGCCGATCGGGTCATGCTGGATTATTCTTCCGATGAGATTGGAAGTGACGAAGCCGCCCGCTTGATTGAGGCAATCAACCGAAATTTCGAGAATCAGGCTTTCCGCTACTATCCGGGTAAAAGCTACCGGCATTGCCTGATTTGGAAAAAAGGGCATACGGCGATGTCGCTGGTCCCCCCTCACGATATTTTGACTCAGGCGATCGGGCAGCACCTGCCTTCCGGTCCGGATTCCGATCGTTTGCTCTCCATGATGATGCAAAGCACTTCGATCCTGGATAAGCATCCGGTTAATCTGGCCCGTCAGCGACGGAAGCTCAATAAAGCCAATTCAATTTGGATCTGGGGGCAAGGAACCAAGCCTCAGTTGCCTGAAATATCCACCTCCTTCGCGTTGAGCGGCTCGGTTATTTCCGCGGTCGATCTGATTAACGGACTGGGTATCTGCGCCGGATTGCATGTTGTCGATGTCCCCGGGGTTACCGGCAATATTCATACCAATTTCGACGGCAAAGCACAGGCAGCCATCAGCGAACTTGCTCGCGGCCAGGATTATATTTATTTACATATCGAGGCTCCTGATGAATGCGGGCATCGTGCGGAAATCGCCAACAAAGTGCGCTCCATCGAATTGATCGATCACCACATTGTCGGACCGATCTGCGCCTGGCTGGAACAGCACCGGAAAAAAACCGGAGAAGGGTTCCGTATCCTTGTGCTCCCCGACCATGCCACCCCTCTGGATCTTCGCACCCACACAGCAGACCCTGTTCCTTTCGTTTGCTATAGCAGCGACAGGCGAGAGTTTCTACCGGCTTTGTCATACGATGAAGTATGCTGCCAACAGACCGGATATTGTCTGGAAGAGGGACCGACTTTATTTGCGCGATTTGTCCGTGACGGTTTTGCTTAAGTCAGTTCGGCTAGGGTGACTCCGCTGTCGCCCTCTCCATAAGAGCCCAAGCGAAAACTTTTGACCCGCTTATCACTTTTGAGTTGTTGGTGGACCGCGCTGCGCAAGGCACCGGTTCCCTTGCCATGAACAATTCGAATGCTTGTGATTCCGGCCAAAACAGCGTCGTCAATGAATTTATCCAGATTGCCGCTTGCCTCTTCGACGGTCTGTCCCAACAGCAAGATTTCCGTATTCATCACCAAACGCCGTTCCATGGTCAGCCCGTCTTGCTTGCGTCCGGATCCGGGTCGGTCTCTGCTTTGCGGTTTGCCGGAAGAATCAGCCACGGCTTCGGGATGGCGCAGAGCATCGGCCGAAACACTGATTCGCATGGCTTCACTTTGCAAAACATAATTACCGCGGTTGTCCGGCCCTTCGACCACCTTGCCGACAATGCCGAGGGCCGGCGCACTGTAATGCCGGCCGATTTGGATTTCTTCCTCTGTCAAAGCCTCCCCGGATGCATGGAGCGTCGCGTGACCGATCTCCTGCTCAATCCGGCCAAGGCCGGTTCGGATTTTTCGGCGCGCCTCGGTGGCCAACAAGTGTTTTTGCGCCAAGTTATCTTCTCGTTGCAATTGTCGGATTTCCGCCATCATCTCTTCGATTTCCTGTAGGGCGTCACCATATAAAACACGCGCCTCGGTCCGCGCTTTTTCCACAACCTGCCGGCTTTTATCCGCCAGTTGGTCGCGCAATATTTTATGCTGCCGTAGTTCTTCAGCCGCCTGATCACGAAGTTTTCTGGCCTCCAATTGCAAACGCCCGGCTTCAGAGCGGCTTTTTTCCACATTGGCGATCAATTCCTCAAAATGCATCTCCTCTTCCGAAATCAAAGATCTGGCATGCTCAATGATTGCCGCCTGCAGGCCGAGACGCTGTGAAATGACAAACGCATTACTGACACCCGGAACCCCGATCAGCAACCGATAGGTCGGCTGCAACGTGTCGGTATCAAATTCGCAACAAGCATTTTCCACCCCCGATGTGCGCAGCGCGTACCCTTTCAATTCTTTGTAGTGGGTGGTGGCGACGGTCAGGCAACCCTTCCGGCGCAAGTAATCAAGGATGGCGATGGCCAAAGCCGCGCCTTCCGATGGATCGGTACCGGAACCAAGCTCATCAAGGAGAACCAAGGTCTTGGGTCTCGCCCGGGTCGTGATCCGGATAATGTTGCGCAAGTGCGAAGAAAATGTGCTCAGATCCTGTTCAATGCTCTGCTCATCGCCGATGTCCGCCAGAACCTCGTCGAAAATGGAAATTTCCGACCGCTCCCGGGCCGGGATCTGCAGGCCGGCCATAGCCATCAGCGTCAAAAGGCCGCATGTTTTTAGCGACACTGTTTTACCGCCTGTATTGGGGCCGGTAATCACCAAAGTTTTGAAAGTGGTTCCCAATTCAAAGTCGATGGGAACCACCCGGTCGGACGGAATCAGCGGATGACGGGCGGATCGCAGGTTGATGCGACCCCGGTCATTAAGCACCGGTGGCTGCCCTTTCATTTTTAAAGCCAAGCGTCCTTTCGCCATGGCAAAATCCAGCCTAGCGACCAGTTCGGCATCGGCATCCAAGGCGTCGGCATCCGCCGCGACCAATGCTGACAGTTCTTGTAAAATACGCTCGACTTCCTCCCGCTCCAGCCCGATGAGTTCACGAATGCGATTGTTGAGCTCGACAACCACCAACGGTTCAACGAATAAAGTAGCGCCACTGGCGGAAGTGTCATGAACGATGCCCGGAATGTCGCCACGGTGTTCAGCTTTCACCGGCACAACATAGCGATCTCCCCTCAAGGTCACCAGCTGCTCTTGGAGAGAGCGCCCATGACTGCGAACCAGCCGGGCAAGACTGTCCTTCACTTCATTTTGGGCTTTTCGGATCCGTCGGCGAATGGAAGACAGTTCGGCGCTGGCCCGGTCGTGAAGCTCCTCTTCGTTGGCAATGGCCTCATCAAGACGCGCTTCAATTTTAGGCAGTGGCTGCAGCCGAACAAGCAGGCCGAAAAGAATCCGTTCGGGATCATAGGATTCAGGCAAAGACCCTCGCAAACGTGAAACCCCGCGTAAAAAAGCGCCGATGCGCAGAAGCTCGGCGCAGGATAACTGGGCTTGACTCCGGGACCGAGTCACCGCCGGACGGATGTCGTGCATACCATTGAGGGGCAGGATGCCTTTTTCCAAAATTATTTTGACCGCGTCATCCGTTTCGGCTTGCCGATATTGAACCTCCGCCAGATCCGAAACAGGAGTCAGCGCCGCAGCAAGCTCGCATCCAAGCGGCGAATGCGTCATCAAGGTCAATTCGTGAATAATTTTGTCGTATTCCAGAATGAGAAGCGTGCGCTTATCCATCAGGTTGCTCGGGTTTAAACCGTTTTTTCACCAGCGGCTGCAGATAGGCTATCGTGTAGCGCAGGCAGGCATACAACGACCAAAGAACCGGAACGATAAAGATATAATTGGCCAGGCGGCACTGGTCCTGATCCAGAAAAAACAATATGGCAAAAGCCAAAACATAAAGCACCGTACCCACCTTGCCATACCATTGAGCAAAAACAACCGTCGAGTTTTTCTTAAATAACAGGGCACTGCCGACAATCATCATCAATTCGCGAAAAAAAATAACAAGCGGAACCCAAATCGGCACTTTGCCGACAACGAACATCATGACCGCCGTTGTCAGCTGAAAAAGCTTGTCAACAAACGGGTCGAACAGTTTGCCGAACTCGGTGATCTGATTAAATCGTCGGGCAATAAAGCCATCCAGCATATCCGTCAACCAAATACCCACAAACAAAAGAAACGCCGCAAAATTGTGGTCGTCTCCCGCATAAATCAGATACGCTAAAACGGGTATGGCCAAAAAGCGGACCAAGGTCAGAAAGTTAGGCACATTCGGTACAAATCGCAATTTCATGTTGTCATTATAGCAGTCTTGATAGGGGGACTCAAGCATGCAAAACAGCTGATTTTCATATACCGGCCGGCAAGTCTCAGGATGCTTTCTGAAAAAACACGGGTCTTATAAATTTTTAAGAAAATCGAGAATGGTGGATGTGGACGGTGGACATCCGCCCACACTTTTGCATAGACCTGAGGTGCATTGCCCGATGCCAACCCCGTTTCCCTCTGCGGTCTTGTAACCCTGTCCGATCAGGATGGGGCTATCCTTAAAGCGATATAAAAAACCTTCGTCATCGAGTCTGGCCAGAGCCCGTATTAAATTGGCATAGCACGGCGAGCACGCATCCTTTGCATTGATATGTTTCGAGAGCCTTTGTACCTTTCGTGAGGATGACGGTTTGGCAATGCTTTTATCCTTGCTCAGCACAATAACCTCGGCGCGATCAAGATCGGTGCTGCCAACCCCTATATCCTTTGCAATTCTGATGTACTCGACATCATCCGGTCTATAACCTATATGTTCCGCTATATACGAATCAATCAATACCGGGTCTGTGCCGCAGAAAATGCGATTCATTTGCACCGGATTCCCGCCTTCTTCAAAGTCGAGATCGCCGCATATGCCATCAACCAAAATAAAGTCCTGCTTGATTATCTTGTTCAAGTAAGCGATGGGCCTATGAAGACCGCGGGTATGAAAATTCCGTTTTTCTCGATCGGAAATACAGCCTTTCATGTTCTTGAGAGCTCCTGTCACCAGCGTCTGACAGTGACCCTTTAATACCGGTATATTGATAAGAAAGTCAAGGGAAAGCACCTTGTCACTCACTTCCATATCCATGCCGTTAAAGGATTTCACGGTATATGCATCCTGCTTAATATCAAAAAGCGGAACATTGTACTTTTTAGATATATCCTCATAGCCACAGATCCTAAAAGCTCTTTTGGTGCTGTCTCCGACCCAAGAACTCTCCAATATAACGAGATTATCGTGCCCCTCTTCCTGGAGATGCTCGATCAGCGCTGAGACAATAACCGGAGATGTCGTTGCTCCTGAAAATGACGGCTTGGCCAATACCAGATTCGGCTTTATCCCTATATAGGAGCCTTTTGGTATTCTTTTTTCCAATTCCGACTTCTTAAGAATCTCCCTTGTCATTTCCCGTAAATTTTCACCATAAGTTATTATTATTCTGTTATTCATTGATTTTTCCTAAAATTCTGCTAAAGAGCTAAAATATTCGCCCGCTCCAGATCCTTGGCATTGATGGTTTTGGTCATGCTTAAAGCCTCTTCGATATCCAGATCGATGATATTCCCTTGCTGATAAGCAATCACCCTGTTCACCCGGCCTTGACGCAGGCATTCAACGGCTTGAAGTCCCATGATGCTGCCCATCTGGCGATCACGCAGTGTCGGACTGCCGCCCCGCTGTAAATGACCGAGAATTGTAGCTCGCGCTTCAATGCCCGCGACTCTTTCAATTGTCTCGGCTATTTCCATGGTGTTGCCGGTTCCCTCGGCAACAACCACAATGAAATGTTTCTTGCCGCGATTACGGCCCTCGAGAAGAACTTTAATGACATCGCTTTGGATGTTGGTTTCGGCTTCGGGAATCATGACAACCTCGGCGCCGGTGGCGACCGCAACATTGAGAGCCAGATAACCGGCGTTGCGCCCCATAACTTCGATGACGCTGCAGCGTTCATGAGAGGAGGCTGTATCACGAAGACGGTCAATGGCCTGCATAGCGGTATTCATGGCGGTATCATAACCGATCGTGTACTCGGTACAGGCGATATCATTATCGATCGTACCCGGAACGGCAATAACCGGAAAGCCTTTGGCGGCCAGATCCCGCGCGCCGCGGAAAGTCCCGTCCCCACCGATGACCACAACAGCATCAAGGTTAAATACCTTGGCCATGGCGATGGCCTTGTCCACTCCTTCGGGTGTATTAAAGGTCTTGCTGCGCGCGGTCATTAAGAAGGTGCCGCCCCGCTGCAATTTTTCCGAAACCGACCGGCTGTTTAACTCAACGATATTCCCACGCCACATGCCATGAAAACCGCGTTCGATGCCGAAAACTTGAAAGCCATGAAAAATGCCGCCGCGAACAACAGCACGAATGACGGCATTCATTCCCGGCGCATCGCCGCCGCTGGTCAGCACACCGATGTTACGAATAGATTGAGAATTGGTCGCGTTTTGTTGACTCATATTTTTCTCCTTAAACCAGAACTATGGTGAAATGATGCCCAGATTATCCTGGCCATATCGATCGACCAGAATGCTGAGCACGGCATCGGATAGTTCGACCCAATAATTATGGGGCAATTGCACCGTCTGGTCGATCGACGGCAAATAAACGCAGACCGGGGTTGTGCCGCGAAAATACGCCAAAATGGCCAAAAGCTGTTGATAACCTTGGTCGTCGGGCAGGCCTTGATAGCGGATCGCCAGCCTGTGCCGACCGGGCGGGTCAGGCTCGGCACGAGACGGCTTTGTTGATGGCACGTCGGCAGCTGTCGGAGCTCTGTTGGTTTCCGAAACCGACGGGGATCGCGAGCGCCGGTTGGACGGGGATTCCCGAGAGAAAAAACCTTCCGGCAGGCACATGGCATCAACCGCAAGCTCCGCAATTTGATCGGCAACCAGCTTGGGAATGTCATCTTCTCGAATGCTCAAGCGACCGCTGATCAGCAAGACCTTGGCGGTGGCCAAAATCTCAGCCGAAGCGGTCAAAACCTTGGGAAAAACCAGCACCTCATATTGGCCAAACAAATCCTCGATCGTAAGAAAACTCATCAATTCATTGGATCTGGTTGTTTTGTTTTTGCGGTCGGCCAGCATACCGGCCATGATCACCCGGTCGCCGTCGGCAATGGGCGGCTGAACCATCGCCTCATTTTCAACAAGCTGCTCTGACCCCATATCCTCAAAGGCCGAACTGTCCAGTGTGGTTAAACGGCTGATCGCTTCGGCATATTCGTTCAAGGGATGACCGGTTACATAAAGACCGAGCATTTCCTTTTCCATGGCCAACAATTCAGCCCGGTCAAACTCCGGAATGGCGGGATAGTCCGGTTCGGCATCAATGTTGTCTGGTACCGGAGCCAGCTCGAAGAGAGACAGCTGGCCTTCCATGTTGAGCCGCCGGGCATGATTCAGTTGGGCGGTGAAGACATCGAGGACCGCAATCAGTTGTGAGCGGGGAATGCCAAAGAAATCCAACGCCGAGGAACGAATCAGACTCTCGATCATTTTGCGATTGATTTCGGTCTCGTTCAGGCGACGCAGGAAATCCCCGTAGGATTTAAAGGGGCCGTTTTCCTGTCGTTCGCGGATCAACTTGCCGATCGCCGCGGCGCCGACATTTTTGACCGCCGCCAACGCAAAACGGATCTGGCCGCTTTCGGTTGTAAAACGAGCATCACTCAGATTGATGTCCGGCGGCAGCACACGGATACCCATTTTTTGGCAGACACGAACATATCGGGCGGCTTGGGACAAACTGCCAAGGTAGCTGTTCAGGATGGCCGCCATAAATTCCACCGGATAATAATTTTTGAGCCATGCGGTAAAATAGGATACCACCGCATAGGATGCGGCATGGCTCTTGTTAAAGGCATAGCCGGCGAAGGCCATGACATCTTCAAAAATCTTTTCGGCGATGTCCAGACCGACACCACGGGCAACGGCTCCCGGAACCGGATTGCCTTTCTCGTCCCGGCCGCCGTGCAGAAACAGTGATTTATACTGCGCCAATTCATCCGGTTTCTTTTTGGACATGGCGCGCCGGACATTGTCGGACTGGCCCATCGAAAATCCCGCAAGATCGCGAACGATCTGCATGACCTGCTCCTGGTAGACGATACAGCCGTAGGTCACATTGAGAATGGGTTCGAGGAATGGATGATCATAACGAATCTTGCCGGGATCATGTCGGGCGGCGATATAGCGTGGAATCTGCTCCATCGGCCCCGGGCGATAGAGGGAAATACCGGCGATAATATCCTCCAAGGATTCCGGCTGCAGCTCTTTCATAAAGCTGGTCATGCCCGGGCTCTCCAGCTGAAAGACACCCTCCGTATTGCCTTCGCTGATCATGGCAAAGACCTGTTGATCGTCCATCGGCAGACGATCATAATCGATTTGGACACCGTGATTGTCCGATACCATTTCGGCGGTGTCACGCAACACGGTCAAGGTTCTCAGTCCGAGAAAATCAAACTTTAACAGGCCGATCAGTTCAACGTTGTTTTTGTCAAACTGAACGACAATGGCATCTTCATTCTTGGCCAACGGGACCAGATCCGTTAACGGCTGACTGGCGATGATAACGCCGGCGGCATGGGTTGATGCATGTCGCGGCATGCCCTCAAAGCGCATGGCGTTGTCCAACACTTCGCGGGTCACGCCGTTTTGCTGATAATCCCGACGCAGCTCCGGATTGCTTTCCAGTGCTTTGCGAATGGTGATGCCCAAGGTTGTCGGTACCATTTTGGCGATCCGGTCGGTTTCGGCATACGGCACATCCAGCGCCCGGGCAACGTCCCGGATAACCGCCCGAGCGGCCAACGTACCGAAAGTAATGACCTGGGCAACGTGGTCATGGCCGTACTTTTCGGTCACATAGTCAATGACCTCCGAGCGTCGCTCATAACAAAAATCAATATCAAAATCCGGCAGACTGACCCGCTCGGCATTGAGGAATCGTTCAAAGATCAAAGAATACTGCAACGGATCAATGTTGGTAATGCCCAGACACCAAGCAGCCAGCGAACCGGCTCCCGATCCCCTTCCCGGACCCACCATGATGCCACGGCTGCGGGCAAAACGAATGAAGTCCCAGACAACCAGATAGTAATCAACATACCCCATGCTGCTGATCACCGACAGCTCGTAATCAAGTCTTCTCTCATATTCCAGACGAGGCAGCGGCCGGTCGATTTCAAAACGACGATCGAGGCCTTCGTAGCATAATTTCTGAAGATACGCGGTGTTGGTGAATCCGTCCGGAACCTGAAAGACCGGCAGATGAACTTGATCGAAATCCAGTGTCACATTACAGCGCTCGGCGATCCTTTGTGCATTGCGGATGGCTTCCGGCACCGAAGCAAAGGTCTCCGCCATTTCCGCCGGTGATTTGACATAAAGGGCGTCGGTTTCCATGCGCATACGATCGTCATCGCTCATGCGTTTGCCGGTTTGCATGCAAAGCAGGATCTCATGTGCCATGGCGTCTTCTTGGCGCAGGTAATGGCAATCGTTGGTGGCGACCAACGGGATGCCGGTGTCCCGACTGATGCGAATCAGGGCGCTGTTAACCAAGTTTTGGTCGGGTATTCCATGGTCTTGCAGTTCAAGAAAAAAATTGCCACGGCCAAAGATGGCATCCAGCTGCAAAGCCACCTCGGTTGCCTGCTCATATCCCTGTTGCAGGATGGTCCGTGGAATCTCGCCGCCCAAGCAGGCCGACAACCCGATCAAACCTTCATGATGGGTCTTGAGAATATCACGGTCGATACGCGGGCGATAGTAAAATCCCTCGATAAAACCGATCGAGACCAATTTCATCAGATTGCGGTATCCGGTCTCATTTTCCGCCAAAAGGATCAAATGAGCCGGCTCTTTGTCTTGGCCGAAATCCTTGTCGGTACGACCTCGCGGGGCAACATAAACCTCACAGCCGATGATTGGTTTAATGCCTTTGGCCCGCAGGGCATTATAAAATTCAATCGTCCCGTACATGGCACCGTGATCGGTGATGGCGCAAGCGGACATGCCCAATTCGAGCAGGCGGTCCGGCAGATCACGAAGGCGGATGGCGCCATCGAGCAGACTGTATTCCGTATGAAGATGAAGGTGGGTAAATCCGGTCAATGCCAAACCTCACAATCCGCTGGTGACATGAGATTCCACCCGCTGAATCAAATCCTCCAGCCGCCGGTCGCAGTCGGCTTGATCGTCACCGTAAACACCGAAATATATTTTTATCTTTGGTTCTGTGCCGGAAGGACGCACACCGAACCAATCCAATCCGTCCAGCTCATAAATCAGAACATCCGATTGGGCCAGATCCAATTGGCTGGTTCTGCCGATTTCTAGGTCAAGTCGCTGGCTGGTCAAATAGTCATCAATCGCCCGTACCGGAACACCCGCCAATCTTTTTTCCTTATTCTGACGCAACCTCATCATGGCCGACTTGATGCGCTCCTGCCCGGTCTTGCCCTCACGGGTTATGGCGATGGTTTTTTCCGCCATATAACCGTATCGCTGGTAAAGTTCGAGAAGACGGTCGGCCAGTGTCAGGCCCTGATCCTTGGCCACGGCCGCCATTTCGGCTATCAACATCGAGGCAACCACGGCATCTTTATCCCTGACATCCCGTCCGGCCAAATAGCCGTAGCTTTCCTCAAAGCCAAAGAGGAAATGCATATCCCCTTCTTCATCGTATTTTTTGACAAGTTCGGCGATAAATTTAAAGCCGGTCAAGCTTTCAAACAATTGAATTTCATAAGCTTGGGCAATCCGGCGTGTGAGCTTGGTGGAAACCACGGTTGTTACGGCAAAAGGCTTATCGGGCATCGTACCGGCAGCCGTATGTGCCTCCAAGATAAAATCCAAAAGCAACAAACCGATCTGATTGCCGGAAAGCACCTGATATTCTCCGGATCCGATTCGGACACACAGCCCGACCCGGTCGGCATCCGGATCGGTGGCAATAACCAGATCGGCATCTTCTTGCTCGGCCAAACGAATGCCCATGGATAGTGCCGAACGCTCTTCGGGATTTGGACAAGCCACCGTTGAAAAGTCCGGATCGGGATGCTCCTGTTCCGGCACAACCAGGACATTGGTAAAACCGATTTTATCGAGAATACGGCGAACCGGTTTGTTGCCGGTTCCGTGCAACGGCGTATAAATGATTTTCATATCCTTTTGTCGCCTGACGGCGTCGCCGCCCAAGGACAAGCCCAGCAGCATCCGGTCATAAGCCTGGTCGATGTCCGAACCAAAATAGCTCAGCAGGCCGCCGGCAAGGGCGGTTTCTTCATCCGGCCAGGTAATGGCGGCCAGATCATTGATGTTGTCCATACGGGCAGCGACCAAATCGGCATCTTCCGGTGGCAGTTGAGCACCGTCTTCACCGTAAGCTTTAAAACCGTTGTACTGTGCCGGATTGTGGCTGGCCGTCAGCATCACTCCGCCCGCCGCGCCAAAATGTCGTATGGCGAAGGACAGTAGCGGAACCGGACGCAGTTCATCGGAAAGCCGGACACGAACGCCATGACCGGCAAAAATAAGAGCGGTTATCGTGGCAAACTCTTTGGAATAATGTCGCGGATCATAGCAGATAACAATGCCTTTACGACATATTTCATCACCTTTGCTTTTCATGTATTCGGCAAATCCCTCGGCCGCCCGAGCGACGGTGTAACGATTCATCCGGTTGGTGCCGGCACCCAGAATACCGCGCAGACCGGCGGTTCCAAAAGAAAGATTCTGGTAGAAACGATCCTCGATTTCGGTAGCGTCATCACGAATGCTTAACAATTCCCGTCGGGTTTCTTCGTCAAAAGCAGGGTCGTTTAACCAGCTTTGATACTGCTCCATCGCATACGTCATTTTTATCCTCCTGTTCCAGC
>JAAYNF010000003.1 GCA_012520975.1 Clostridiaceae bacterium
CGGTTACTTCTTTTTAACCGGACGCACGATCTTGAATCAAACGGTGGAAATCACGCCGGTGCCGGCGATTGCCCTTTTCGCGATCCCGATCATCCTGACCATTTTGACCGGCTTGTTGTTTAAAAAATTTCCGCCGAAACGCGGCGGCGTCCTGATCATCATTCTCGGCATCATCCAGTTTGGTCTTGCCGTCATTACCATGACCCAGCTCAAAAACATCATGCCGGGTGTCCGTGACGTCTCCACCGGCTTTGGCCTCTTTCTGATGGCTGTGCTGGGCCTTGTCCTGATCGTGCGCGGAGCGCACATTCTCTATCTTCATCGGGTAATCACCGCCATCGACCTGTTTGTCATTCCCGGCGGGCTCTATCTTCTGATCAACAACTATTTTCCCATGCTCGGCCTGATCATCGCCTTTAAAAACATCGACTACAGTGTCGGCATCCTGGCCAGTCCTTGGTTTGGTCTGAAAAACTTCCATTACCTGTTTACGACGGCGGATGCTTGGATCATTACGCGCAATACCGTGCTTTACAATCTGTCATTTATCGTGGTCGGCAACATCACGGGTATCATCGTCGGCATTTGTCTGGCCAATCTCTTGGCCAAGCGCATGCGGAAATTCTATCAGACATCGATTTTGTTGCCGCAGCTGATCTCCTATGTTATCGTCGGCTACATTGTTTTTGCTTTTCTTTCCAATGAGGCCGGTTTTATCAACAGAACCATCCTCGGCGAAGAGGGCCATATCAATTTCTATGCCACCCGCAACGTCTGGCCCCCTCTTCTGATTTTTGTCAACACATGGAAAATGCTGGGTTACAACACCATTATCTATATGTCATCGATTGTCAGCATCGATTACAATCTTTACGAAGCCGCCGCCATTGACGGCGCCGGCCGTTTCAAGAAGATATTCAAGATCACCCTGCCGATGATCTCTCCGACGATTATCACCCTCGTCATTATTCAATTGGGACGAATGTTTTACTCGGATTTCGGCCTGTTCTTCCAAGTGCCGATGAACACCGGCCTCCTGTTTCAGGTTACGCAGACCATTGACGTCTATGTCTACCGGATGCTGATGATCCAGAATCGTCTGGGTATGGCATCGGCGGCCAGCTTCTATCAGTCGATCGTCGGTTTTATCGTGGTCTTTTTCGTCAACCTTGTCGTGCGCAAGGTCAGTCGCGAAAACGCACTGTTTTGACAAGGGGGTACCGTCATGGAATTGCGCAGTAAACTCACACTTGGCGATAAGGTGGAACAGACCGTCCTGCACATTATCCTCATTTTTTGCACGCTGAGCGCCCTGTTGCCATTTGTTCTCCTGATTATGTCCTCATTTACCGATGAACAGGCCATCCGTCTGGCAGGCTATAATTTTTGGCCGGCCAAGTGGAGTCTCTATGCCTATGAATGGCTGTTTGTCGCCAATTTAGACGGCATCGTCCGGGCGTACGGCCTGACCATCCTGGTCACCGTGATCGGAACCACCCTGAGCATGCTGGTTGCCCCGATGCTGGCTTATGCCCTTTCCCGTCGTGACTACAAACGGGCGACTTTATTTTCTTTTCTGGTCTTCTTTACCATCATATTCAACGGTGGCATGGTGCCGTCCTATATGATGTGGACCACCCTGTTCGGTCTGAAAAACACGATATTCGCCTATTTATTCCCCAATCTCCTGTTTAACGGATTCCTGATCATGATCATGAAGAACTTTTTCCAGCAAAACATTCACCCGGCCCTTCTCGAATCGGCACGCATTGATGGAGCCGGCGAATTGAAAATTTACTTCAGGATCGTCATGCCGTTGTCGCTGCCGATTTTGGCCACCATTGGCCTGATGGTCGGTTTGGCCTATTGGAACGACTGGGTTAATGGCCTTTATTACATCACCCAATCCAAAATGTACACCATTCAGGTCACGCTTAACCAAATTCTGCTCAATTCCCAAGCATTGGCCGCCATGGGCAGCGCCGTTCCTACTTTGCCGTTGCCGTCCAACACCGTGCGGATGGCCATTGCGGTGGTCGGCACCATACCGATTCTGCTTTTATATCCTTTCTTCCAGAAATATTACGTCAAGGGCATCTCCTTGGGCGGTGTCAAGGAATAAATGCGCTACGACGGTCCTTTTATGCGTCTTTGGGAACAGGTGTTAGGTTATATCTACCTGACATTGGTTTGGCTGGTTTTTTGTATTCCGCTGGTAACCATCGGAGCCGCGACCAGCGCTTTCTACGGCACGGCCCGCCGCTATCTGATTGCTCGGGAGGGTC
>JAAYNF010000138.1 GCA_012520975.1 Clostridiaceae bacterium
ACCGACAGCAAGGCCAGCATCAAGGGCGGCGGTACGGTCAAGCTCAGTGAAGGGGAGAACACCATTCGTCTGACGGTGACCGCGGAAAACGGTGATCAACGAACCTATGCCATCGTGGTGACGCGACCAACGGCAACGCCGTCGCCCAGTCCGTCGCCGACGCCGGCTGTTACGGTTCCCGGTCCCGGCGACGATACATTCTCGGTGTCCGATCTGCCCGAAGGCGTTGCCGTACCGGCTGGCTTTTACAGCACGGTCAAGGAAATGGACGGGCGCAATGTACCGGCTTACAAATCCTTGAAAGGCGATCTGACGCTGTTTTATTTGATCCGAGATGATGGAGCGTCCGGCTTTTACTATGCGGATCAGGATGGCACCTATCTTCCTTTTCTGACCATCAGTTTGCCGGCGCTGACCTGGCCGATCCTGAGTCTGGACAGCTCGGTTGACATCCCGCCGGGGTTTACTGAGACCGAGATGCTGGTTGAAGGTCAATGGGTCAAGGTCTGGCAGCGACCGGAGCCGGAGGGACGAGATGCCGAGTATTTGGTGTATTTGATGGGCGGGGACGGCGGCCGGCGGTTTTATCTTTACGACCGGAACAATCAATTGCTGATTCCTTATCAAGAAAACGCGCCGGTTCCCACAGAGCCCACAGAACCTTCGGCGACCACGCCGGAAACAGATCCTGTTGCCACGACGCCGACGCCCACAACACCCGCCGAAACCTCAGAACCGGGCGTTTTAGGGGCGTGGCAGCTCATGACGTTCTTGTTTGGCATTTTTTGTCTGATCTTATTGGGTTTGATTGTCTGGCTGCTGACTCGGCTGCGTCGATTGGAGAACTTGTCAAAACCCCAGCGCCCGCACATTCGAAGGGTGGATTGACGTGCCCGCGCGCCCGGACATCCGACGTTTGATCAAGGCAGTATTTAATCGCGAAGTTCTGGTCTATCTGATCGTCGGCGGGCTGACGACGCTGGTCAATCTGGTCGTCATGTATTTGTTGAACCAGGTTTTCGGCAGTCAGGACTGGTGGTTCTCGACCGCGCCGGCCATCTTAGCCGCCATGATCTTTGCTTTTTTTGCCAATCGGATTTTTGTCTTTCGTTCCCGGGGCCCTCTTTGGCAGGAAATGTGGAAATTTCTTTCCTCCCGGATAATGGTTTCCTTGGCCTTCGAGATAGGCGGCATGTATTTGCTTTATAATCTGATCGGCTTTACCGATGTCATTCATCTGCGGCCGGGTGACGAAGGTCTTCAGGTAGCCAAACTGCTGACTCAGATTTTGGTTGTGGTCGGCAATTATGTCATCAGCAAATTTTTTGTTTTTCGGCAAAAATCCCGTTCTTCGAGGTGATCGGTCGTGGACTTTGCTCAAGCTCGATCTTATTTATCGTCGGCGACATCCTTTGGAATTCGTCTCGGGCTGCATCGGATCACCCGTTTGGTTGAACTGCTGGGAAATCCGGAGAGGAAACTGCGCTGCTTTCACGTGGCCGGAACCAACGGCAAGGGTTCGGTCAGTGCTTATTGCGCCAATATACTGGCGCTCTCGGGCCATCGGGTCGGTGTTTTCACATCGCCCTATCTTGTCCGGCTGACCGAGCGGATCCGTGTGATCGACGGCCGGGACGGCCTGGCGGCCCTTCAGGAGGATGAAAGCGCCGGCGAGATCAACCGGGCCGACTTTGCCAGAGTCATGACCCTCGTCCGGAAGGCCGTCGAGCAGATGCAGCAGGAGGGGTATGAGCACCCCACCGAGTTTGAAATGTTGACCGCGGCCGCGTTTCTTCATTTTGTCGCAACCGGGTGCAAGGTGGTCGTGCTGGAAACCGGTTTGGGCGGGCGGCTGGATTCCACCAATGTCATCCGAAAACCGTTGGCCTGCATCATCACCGCGCTGGGATATGACCATACCGACCGGCTGGGCGGCACCATGGCCGAAATAGCCGCCGAGAAAGCCGGTATCATCAAATCGAAACGGCCGGTTTTTTTGCGTGATCCGCGAGAACTCGGCTTGGCGCAGGAAGAAGGAGAGGCGGCCTTGCGTGTCATCCGGCTGTGCTGTGAGAAAAAGCATGCTCCGCTTCACCTGATCGGTCGCAATGACATCGAAGTGCTGGGTTATGGCCGGGACGGCCAGGTTTTTCAGGATCGGAGTTCCGAGCAAATTTTTCAGACCGGGCTCTTGGGTCTTTATCAGCCGCAAAATGCCCTTTTGGCGGCCAGGGCGTGTCAAACCACCGGTTTGGCCGATCCGGAGGCTGTTGCCGCGGGCATTGCTGCCGCCCGGTGGCCGGCAAGAATGGAGATTTTGCGGCAGCAGCCCTTGATCTTAATCGATGGAGCGCACAATCCTCAGGGTTGTCAGGCGCTGGCGGAAACGTTGGCCAAACTGCATCCCGGCCGGCCGGTTGTTTATTTGGCCGGAATGCTTGAGGACAAGGATTACCGCCGGATGATTGACGCTGTATTGGACAATCCGGCCTGCCCCGCCCATGCTTTTGTTTGCGTCCGACCGGACAATCCGCGGGGGCTGCCCGCCGAGACCCTGGCCGGCCATGTGCGGGAAAGCGTTGAACGATTGCACAACCGGTCATCATCCGGTTATAATATCAAGGGCGCGATTTACGCAGCCGATTCCCCACTGACAGGAGCCAAGCTGGCTTTACGGTTGGCGCAGGAAGGCCATGCCGCCCTGTGTGCTTTTGGCTCTCTTTATCTGGTGGGCGGGCTGCGGGTTATTCTGAAGGATTTGGAGGCGCAAGATTGGACTGGCACAAGCTGATCAGGCATTTCAAACCGCTTACAAATGCGGATGTTTCTTCTTTCGCACCGGCCGGTGATGTGTCTCGCGCTTTAAACACATACAACCGTGCCCTGACGCAGCTGCACGGCCACAATGCCGACATCGCTCTGATCGCCCTGCGCAAGTTGGCCGCGTCTTATCCCGACTTTACCCAGTCCGGGCTTTTATACGGCTTGGTGCTGGCGTCCATGGGTCGGACCGAACAGGCCCGGCATCAGATTCTTAAAACGATCGGCACCGGCTTGACACCGGATTGGCAGGAGATGGCTGAACATGCTCTGGCCAAACTGAACGATTCGTCGCAGGTCCTGTCGGAGGGTTCAGATGGCGGATCTCCGGGAGCCGTCGAAGGACAATCCGCGGCGCCGCGAATGAGTACCATGGCGCCGGTTTTGGAGAAGACCGGCCGCCGGAGCAAAATGCGCATGGCCAGCGCTCGCGAACGGGAGGATGTTATCCGCCAAGGGGAGTACGCCCAGGATGAC
>JAAYNF010000139.1 GCA_012520975.1 Clostridiaceae bacterium
GAATATCAGCAGGGAACCATTCGTCTGCTCATGATCCGCCCCAAAACCCGCAGTAAAATCCTGTTGGCGAAATTTACCGCCGCGGCTTTGGTCTGGCTGGCCGTCGACCTGCTGACCAGTCTGATCAATCTGATTACGAACGGCATTCTATACGGATTCGGCGATTTTGCCTTTCCCAACTATACAGTCAGCGGCCAGATCGGTTTCGCGGCTTATTTTCTTCCGCGACTGCTGGCTTGTCTCCTGCCGATCCTGTTTTCCTTTGCCATTGCGTTCATGCTGTCGGTCATTATCAAAAACATGGCCGTGGCGATTGTCGTTCCGGTTGTATTCTACATAGGCAGCTTTATCCTGACGAGTTTCACGATTTATTCTTCCGGCGCTCAGTGGCTTTTCTGGACGCCTTTTCCCTTTCTGCAAATGTGGTCACTGTTTACGCCCGGTTCCGCTTTCCAATATCTGGCTCAGCAAGGTATCAGCTTTAATCTTCCCTACGGTCTGGCCTTGCTGCTGGTTTTGTCGGTTGCTTTTACGGCCATTTCCTGGGCGGTTTTTCGAAAGCGCGACATTGTCAATTAATGGAGGATCGCCATGGACAACAACCCGTTTCTTAATGACTATAAGAAAAAAATGACCGACGGCGGCTCCAATCCTCCGCACCCCGACGGCAAAAGGCCGCAAGACCCGGAAACCGCCGCTCCGGGCAGCCGGCGCTACGAAGAAAAATCCGATTTTGTTCCGCTACGTACCGTTCAGGTTGTTGCATCGGATTCGCCGCGCCGCAACAGGAAAATTCTGCCGATTGCTCTGGCGATCGTTTTGATCTTGGCCATCGGCGGGATTTTAATTTGGTATTTCAACCTCGGTGCCCGAGTTATCGATTTGCAAGGGTTGAGTTTGAGCCAGGCTCAGGTTTGGGCCGGCGATAAAAAGATCCATCTGCAGGTTCGCAAAGTACATAGCGACGAATATGCCGAAGATGAGATCATCGACCAGAATCCTGCCGCCGGTGAACGGCTGAAAAGAGGGGACTTTTTGAACTTGACCGTTTCTTTGGGCCATGACCTGACCGTGACACTGCCCATCCCCGATTTGCTGAACATGACCATGAGCCAGGTGGAGGCCTGGGCTGAGGAGAATTACATGAGCAAGGTTCGGATTACATCGGAGTACAACGATAAGGTTCCGGCCGGCAAAGTAATTCGGTTTGAAATCAATGACAATACGGTGGTGGACATGGTTCGGCGCAACTCACCGGTTTATGTCATTGTCTCCAAGGGCTCTGAACCTGAAACACCCCAATCGGTTACCGTGCCCGATTTTACGGTCATGACACAGGATCAGGCCGAGCAATTCGCCATCGAACATGACCTGGAACTGATTTTTTTGGATGCATATCACGATTTCGTTCCCAAAGGCACCATCACTGATCAAGACATTGCCCCCGGCCAGGTCATCGATTCCGGTTCGGTCATTCGTCTGGGACTGTCACTCGGCAAAAAGATTGTTGTGCCGAACTTTTCCGGCTACACCCGTGAACGGGCGGCCTCGGTGGCCGCTGAACTCGGTATACCGCTTCTTGTCAACGAGCGCTACAGCCGGAAGGAAACCGGGAAATTGATTTCCCAAAGCTTGGCGGCCGGGTCGATTTATCAGCCGGGTGATTTTCTGGAGTTGGAGTTTTCTTTGGGAAACCAAGTGATCGTGGCAAATTATGTCGGCCAGCCCTTGTCCGCCCTGCAAGCCTGGATCGAACAATACAACAGCCAAGGCGCCTCCCTGCGTATTTCCGTGACCAAGACCCAAAACAACGCGCCACGGGATACGATTCTCCATCAGGATAAATCAAATGTCAGTTTGGGCACGGACGCGACGATCCGCGTTACCGTTTCTCTCGGACGGAAAGTTTTTGTTCCGGATCTCATCGCGCCAAAGGGATCGGGTTATGATTCGGCAATGACAAGGGATAAAGCCACGGCGATCTGTGAAGACCTTGGCTTGATTGTTATCTTTGTCGAGGAAAAAACCGAGGGTCGATTGCCCGGTGAAATTTGGCACCAGAGTGTCGCTCCCGGCTCCGAGCTATACGAAGGCAACACGATCACCCTGAAGTACAATCCGGTCCGAGCCACCTTGCAGATGCCTGACTTTACCGGTAAGACGCCGCAAGAAATCATTGACGAAGGCTGGATGAAAAAACTGTCGATTACGTTTGTTCCGGCCGGATATCTCGTGGAAGATTTTGCCGGAAAGGTGTTTGAACAGTCCTTGGCCGCCGGCCGGACCTATGCCTATGGAACCGCTGTCACAGTGACGGTTTCCGACCCGGCGCCGGCCGGCGAAACCGTTGAGCCCTAATATTAACGCGGCGGATATCCGAAATACATCCAGCCGGGCATGGTTGAAGCCTTCTTGAAACCGGCATTCTCGTATAGGGCTATGCCGTGCGTGCGATTTGAATTAGTTGGAATTCATTGGCTTCAAGTTGCGTATCGATTTGAAGCCGTCCTTCGGCACTGCGCATTTCGATAATTTTTATATCCGGAACACAAATATCTGTCAAGTAAGCAATGTCATCACGATCCAGTTTTTGGGGCTGATTCATTCGGTTCCATTCATCTTGTATGCTGCCGGATTGTCGATTGACCGACAGGATTCTGACACGAAAAATCTCGTTGTCCGGCACATTCAGAACGAGATTAAGATGCAAGGGCTTATTGTCGATCAGCATTCTCGGCAATTCATGGAAATGAACCTTCTCTTCGGGCAAAACCAAATAATAATGGTTCAGGGTCTTATGGTTATGACAAAGAATGGTCCAGCTGTTTTCACCATCACCGGTGGCCAGATGATGGTCGCTTTTGCTCAAGAGATGTGGGCCAAGGGCATTTAAGAAAGCAAATGCATGCCAGGCCGGTTTGCTGATGCCGTCCTTGGTCAGCAATCCGGAGGAGCCGATGATCAGGCGGCTGTCTTCAATAAAGTCGCTGTAAATGTCGCTGCCCAGCCAATAACCTATGCCATCGGTGATGCCGATGCAATCGATGACATTTTTGATGATGTAGGAGCCTTTTAAGACACTGTCATTTACGATGTTCCGGTTATAGGCGGTCAGATTCCATTCGCTGACAAGAATGGGCAGATTTTTTAAACTGGTTTTTTCCACCACTTTGTTGATCAGCAAAAGCTTTTCTTTTAAATAATCCGGACTGATGATCTGATTGTGCTGGATGGGCGTCTCGGCGGGCTTGGCAAGGGGGAAGGCGTAAAAGGTCAGAAAATCGGGCTTTTGCTCGGCCATCTCCAGTGCATGGATGATGTTTGAGGTGCAGTGACGATCATAACGGATCGAGAAACCGCCGGTTCCCAAGGAGATGTTGGGGATGACCTTGCGCAGGGTGCCGGCGACAAGAGAGAACAACTGGGCGTGGTGCGCAATATCTTCATCAAAAACAATTCGCTTGTCGAAGGATTTTTCATTTTCTTCCATCCAAAACTCAAACATCCAGCTTTCGACCTCGACCTGGCCATATCGATCGATCAGATGAACAGCCAGCTCGTGAAAAAAATACTCGATCAAATCATTGCTATAGAACAGATTGGTTTCGCTGGGCGCAACCTTGCGCTTATCGTGAGAACTTCGGGAAAGCACCTTGTTTTTGTTGGCGATTTCGATCATCGGTTTGATCTGATTGGCGACCAAAAAGTCCAAGATCCGGTCCAGGCGGTTGAAGTTGTAGATCTTGCCGACTTCATGATAATTGAGATACATGTTGCGAGTGAACAAGCCCCAGAAGCGGACATAACGAAAATGAAGTTTTTCCTTGAGCTTCAGAATGTGATTTTGCATGTCGGACAGCAACAGCTCCTCTGCGATGCCGATATTGATGATTTCACGCCAAAAGGGGGTCAGGCGGCTGTGTCTCTGAGCCGGGATCTGTACAAATCTGCTCATGCTGTCGGGGTGGTCATTGTGTGTCGAAAGGGCGAACGTGGGCGAGGGAAACTGGGATAACGGTCGATCGTCTATGGTTGCGGCATTGACATTTTGACGAAAATTTCGGCGGTAAACGGTGGGTGTCTGACCGTGCTTGCTTACAAACAGCTTGTTGAAGGTTCGAAGATTGGTAAAACCTACTTCGAGGGCGATTTTGGTCACGGGCTTGTCGGTGAATTTGATGTCGGATAAGGCGTGATTCAGGCGAATCTCGTTGACGAATTGCGAGAAATTGGCGCCGAAATGTTTTTTAAAGTACTTTGACAGATAGGACGGCGACAGAAAAAGTCTGGCGGCCAGATCATTCAGACTGATATTTTGACGATAGTACTGATTAATGTATTCTTTGATTTCCAAGAGCCGGTTGTTTGTACTGAGATCTCCTTCAGAATGCTCCTTGTCATTGACTTTTAAATATGCTCCGGTCAGAATCTCCAACAAACGGTAATAGAGACTGTAATTGGCAAACAAATTTTTGCGATCTGTTCCGCTGCTGAAAATTTCGTCCAGCAAATTCCGGATTTCTTCATTTTTTTGGTCGGCCTGACCGGAGGCCGAATTGATTGCAATGCTGAAGTTGTCGTGGCCGACAAAGCTGCTGATCATCCCATGGGGGAGATGAAAAGTGCCAATCAGACCATCTTGGCCCACATCAAATGTATGCTGCTGGTTGGCGTTAATCACAATATAATCATGGGTTTTCAAGTGCCAAATCCGTCCTGTAACCTTAACCACGGCACTGCCTTTGATCACATAGAGCATTTCCGGATCGGCGTGAATGTGGGTTTCGCCACCGATTTGACTGTAAAATTCGAGATCCAACAAGATGGTGTCCATGTGTTTCTCTCCTTTAGAAAGTTGATGCCGGTGGAGACCCAAAAACGATGACGGAAAAGTACAGGCAATATTTGACATTTGTGCATTTTTCACCAAAACAGATGACCGCCTGACTAAAAACTGCACAAAAAGAGGATAGCACAGCAACTATTTTACAGTCAAGATTGACATATAATAACAGTATAGACCTTTTGTTTGTCCAACACGTGGATTTTTTCCGGGGAGGACAGACAAAGGGTGATTAAGGAGTTGAAAGGGGAACTATTAAATGATGAGAAAAAGCAAAAGACTTTTATTGGTATTGATCATTTTGTCTGTGGCCGTCTTGTCCTTCGCAGGTTGTGTCCAGCAAGAGCCAAGCCAGACAACCCGTCCCAGCAGTCCCAGCGGAACACAGCCGCCAGGCACGGAGAAACCGACCACGGCGCCGATTCCGGAAGATCCGACCGAAATTGACTTCTTCATCTATGACCTGCGCGGGTTTGGCGCCAATGCCGGTCCGATCGAAGCCCTCGTCAATGAGCTTACCAAGGAGTCCGTCAATGTTACCGCAAAATTTACCTGGCTGGGCGCTGCCGACTATGTCACCCAGCTTGGCCTGGCCATCGGCGGTAACGAACCCTATGACCTTTGCACGATCATGCCGCGTCCGGGTGCCAACTTTACAACCTTGAGCTCCAACGGACAGTTGACCGACATCACCGATCTTTTGCCCGAATATGGTGCGGAGATGCTGGATCTGACAGCTGACTACATCGGTGCCTACAAGATCGAAGGCAGAACTTATGGTGTACCAACCCTCCGCAACTATGCGTCCAGCGTTTATATCGTCATGCGCAAAGATATCCTCGACCAGATTGGTATGACCGAGAAAGCCCGGAATATGAAAACCTTTACGGAATTCACCGAAATTCTCAAAGCCGTCGATGAAAAAACCGATGTACCGCCGATCGCGGGCAACAAAAATATTTCTTATCAAACCGGTATGATTTCTGGCGAGGATTCCTTCGACCAGACCATCCTGTTTGACAACATGAGCGACCTGATTAATGTTGTCTTCACTGATGGTGACGGCAAAATCAGTCTGTTGCCGGAAAATGAATTGTTCAAGAAGCAGATGCTCCGTGTCAAGGGCTGGTACGATGCAGGCTTGGTGTATAAGGACTCCATGATCACCGAGGAGCATGTCGACACGCTCATGAAGGGCGGCGTCACATTCTCGTCCATTCAGACATCGGAAATCGGTGTTGAGAACGCCAAGCGCGAAGCCACCGGTTATGAGCTTGTTGTTGTGGAAATCGCCACCAATGTTCTTTCGTCGAACTTCATCAACAAATTCGGAACCGGCGTTCCGATTACAGCCGACGAGCCGGAAGCCGCGGTTGCCTGGCTCAACGAGCTTTATACCGATCCTCGGGTGGAAAATCTCCTGGTTTGGGGTGAAGAGGGTGTTGACTATGTTGTCAATAACGGCGAGGCCGATTATCCGCCCAATATTGACGCAAAGTCTGTCCGCTTCCACCAAGCCGACTTTGTTTACGGCAACTTCTTTAATGCTCATCCATGGAAAGGCAACGGTGCTGATTTCCGTCAGCGCGCTATGGACGCTTTGAAGGCCGCCCCGGTTTCCCCGTATCTTGGCTTTACGCCGGATATGGCCGAATTGGCCAACCAGATCGCAGCCATCACCGCGGTCAATGACACCTACACACCGCGCATCTATACCGGCGCATTCTCGGGGACGGATTATGCCGAGTATATTGCCGCTCTGAAAACAGCCGGTGTCGAAGAGTATCTGGCTGAAATCCAGAAACAGCTTGACGCCTGGATTGCTGCCAATAAATAACCTCACGAGAGCGGACTGCTGCAGTCTATTCTGCTAAAGACCCGCAATGCAGCATGGGACGTCCGGTGATCCATATCGCAAGCCGGGCGTCCCATCTTAATTAAAAGCAAGTGAGGGTTTGACCAATGGAAGATTTGAAATTGAAAGGTCCCGGCAATCAACCGCTGATTTTCCTCGCGACAGGTATTCTGTCATTGCTGACGTTGCTGTTGCCTTTTGCCAGGTATACTCATAACAAAGTCGTTTATCAGATGTCCGGTCTGGACTTTTTTCTCGGCAAACATGTCATGGGCGGCAGCGTCTACATTGTCCCGGTGAAGTCGTTGTGGATATTCGTTTTGGCCGGATTGGCCGTCCTGATTACCGCTGCGATCAACCGCAAACTCAACCAAAGGCGCTATGCTAAAATACTTCTGATTGCCAGTTTTATTCAGTTCATCTGCGGGATCCTTTTTATCTATATGCTGTCCAGCAATATGAATCAGACCCGCAAGCCGGCGGCTGAGTTGGGTGTCATCGTGATGATGCTGGTCAGTCTCCTGACGGTGATTCATGCCGCCAGCATCCTTTACCGCATTCGCTATCTCAGCCTTTTGGACTTTATGATCCTGCCCGGTCTGGCGTACCTTTTGGTTAACAACTACCTGCCGCTGATCGGAATCAGCATTGCTTTCAAAAAAATTGATTTTTCTGTGGGTATCTGGAAAAGCAAATGGATCGGTCTGGAAAATTTTCGTTTTCTCTTCCAGTCGGCCGATGCGTACATCATCACCCGCAACACCTTGCTCTACAACGCCACGTTTATTGTGCTTGGCAACCTGATGGGCATCATAGTCGGCATCCTGCTCAGTGAAGTATTCAGTCGGCGACTGCAAAAAGTTTATCAGACCTTGATCCTGCTTCCTCAGTTGATTTCCATGGTTATCGTTGCCTACATTGTCTTTGGCTTTCTCAGCAATGAAGCCGGATTTATCAACAAGACCGTTCTTGGCGGAACCAGTATTAATTTTTATAATGAAAAAGTGTACTGGCCTTACATTCTTGTTTTCGTTCATATCTGGAAAGGGCTGGGCTATAGCTCCATCATCTATTTGTCGGCGATCATCAGCATAGACCGCAACCTGCATGATGCGGCCAAAATCGACGGTTGCGGCCGGATGCGCATCATCGGGAATATCACGTTGCCGCTGCTCAAACCGACCATTTTCACGCTGGTTTTACTTCAGATCGGCCGTATATTCTATTCCGACTTCGGACTGTTCTATCAGGTTCCCATGAATTCAGGTGCGCTTTACACTGTGACCAACACGATTGATACGTATGTCTACCGTGCCCTGATGCAGCTCAACAATTTGTCCATGGCCTCGGCCGCCAGCGCTTTCCAAGCCATTGTCGGCTTTGTTCTGGTGCTGAGCGTCAATTTGATTGTTCGTTACAAGAGCAAAGAAAACGCTCTGTTTTGATGACGAGGGAAGGAGAATAATATGGGGGATTCTTCAGTCAAAGGCAGCCAGGAAAAAATTGCGCAAATTATTATCTGCACAATTTTAACGGTTCTTGCCCTGCTGGCGGTATTACCTTTTGTTCTGCTGGTTGCGTCGTCATTAAGCGATGAAGCCGCCTTGCTCCAACAGGGCTACGGATTCTGGCCGCGCAAGTTCAGTTTGTTTGCTTATGAGTATTTGTTTCTAACCAATTATGTCGTCATTTTCCGGGCCTTCGGGATCACCATATTCAATACGGTTGTCGGGACTTCGTTAAGTCTGCTGATCGCGCCGATGCTTGCTTATCCATTATCCCGCCAAGATTACCCTCGTGCTCGGATTGTCACCTTTTTGGTTTTTTTCACGATGCTCTTTAATGGCGGCATGGTCCCGTCCTACATCATGTGGACACAGGTCTTTCAGATCAAAAACACGCTTTTTGCCTATATCCTGCCGACCTTGGTTTTCAATGGCTTTTACATCATACTCTTCAAATCAAATTTTGCCACAAATATTCATCCAGCGCTGATCGAGGCGGCCAAAATCGATGGGGCCAACGAATTTTACATTTACCGCAAGATCATTTTGCCGATATCTTTGCCGATCATCGCCGCCATCGGCCTCATGGTCGGCATTGGGTACTGGAACGATTGGGTGAACGGGCTTTACTACATCAACAACACCAATCTTTACAGCCTGCAGGTCTACCTGAACAATATGCTCAACAACATGCGTGCGTTAATTGCAATGTCTGCCGGAATGAGCATAGACATTGGCGAACTGCCGGCGATCGGAATCCGCATGGCTATTGCCGTCGTCGGCACCATACCGATCTTGATCCTTTATCCCTTTTTCCAGAGAGCTTTTATTGCCGGCATCACACTGGGCGGGATCAAGGAATAAGATAAATAGACAACATTATAAGGAGGGTCACTATGTTTGACAATTTTCTGATTCGGGAGGACAGTTTGCAAAACGTTGTCCGGGACGACAGAATCATCGGATTTCGCTTTGCCGTACGCATTGCTGATTACCGTGGCTGTATTCTTTCATTACACAACGGCTATTATGTCAGCTGCGACGGCGAGGAATTTCCGACGGATTTACAGCGGTTTGAAATCAATGGCAAGCCACCACGTACTTTCCAGGAAATCAAAACCTGTGTGTGGGAGCACTGGAACTATGATGACGAGGCCTACCTTTACATCGAAAAGGAGGGCGGTCTGACTCCCGGCGAGCATGTGATCGGTCTGCAGCAGTCGATTTTGGCGCAATATGGCTATATGCCCTGGGATGAAGAGTGGGTCAAAAATCCACCGGTTCCCGGAAGCGGAGCCGGTGCCGGAAAAACCAGCGTGATCTGTAAATTTAATCTGCGGTTGCAAGACCGGATGCACAGGGAGGGTTAAGCAATGGGTATTAAACGAGGCGTATCTTTATACAGTTATCAGCAAGCCCAGTTCTTCCGGCAGATGGACTGGAAAGACATGGTTCGCGAGGTTCGGGAAAATCTGGGCACCGATGGCATCGAGATCATCGATCAACAGATCATTCGCGATTATCCTTTCCCGTCGGAAGAGTTTATCTATGACTGGAACAGCTATCTGGCCCGTTACGATATGAAAGCCGTGACCGTGGATGTTTACATGGACGTCCATCAGTTCCGGGATCATGTCATGTCTCACCGTGAGGTGGCTGAGCGGTTTAAAAATGACATCCGCCTGGCTGCCCGGATGGGTTTTGCAAATATTCGGCCGTTGTCGGCTGTTCCTTGCGAAGTGATCGAAATGGCGCTGGAAACCGCCGAAAAATACAATGTGCGCATTGGTCGTGAGATTCACGCGCCGATTCCGATCAAACCCAGAGGTCCGATTTATGGTATGGGCGGCTGGATGTCGGATGAGCGGATCCGCCAGGTTGAGTTGATGATTGATCTTGCCCAGCGGACCGGCAGCAAATATGTCGGACTGGTTCCGGATATGGGGATCTTCCAGCATTCGCCTTCGCAGGTGGCCATTGACTATACGCGCCGGCAGGCCAAGAACCCGGACGTCGTTGACTTCCTGCTGGAAAACAGCAGACAGTATTCCGTACCGGATATCCGCAAGGTCATCGATGAAAAATTCCCTGACCATGGACTCGAAGGCAATATGGTCAGCCGTATGTGTCTCC
>JAAYNF010000018.1 GCA_012520975.1 Clostridiaceae bacterium
ATTTCCTGATCAAACCCGAGATTAACGGCAGACTTTACTATGCCAAAGCTTCGCTCAAGTCGGCGATGGGGCTGATTGAGAGTTATTGGCGGCGTCAGGATGATAATCTGCTTACCCTTGAGATCACAGTGCCCTTTGACGCGACAGCTGAGGTCCGGCTGCCTCACGCGAGACCGGCAACAATTCGTGGCCTTGGGGATTTGGAAGCTCGACAGATTGGAGAGGACGTTACGGTTTGCCTGTCCGCCGGCCGATACAGTTTCGCCTATCGAGCCACCCGCAGTTTTGACTTAAAATATTCCTTGGCGACACCTCTTGCCGAATTGTTGACCATTCCAGAGACCCGTACGCTTCTTGCTCGAGAGGTGCCTCAATTGCTGGAAATGGCAAAGGGCGAAATGAGCCATTTGTTGCCGTATAGTTTGGATGAAACGGAACGGGCGACCGACCCTTCTTTTGTGCGCATGATGTTGGGAGATGCTGACCTGAATGACCTTGAGCAAAAACTAGGGGCCATCCCGGTCAAAGTTCGGGATTGTCGGTTGACAACCGAATAGCCGATCCGATAGATTATTGAGAGGCAAAATACTGAAGAATTGACGGAGACTGTGAATGCAAAAAATCTTGACCATCATGACAATTTTGCTGACGTTGCTACTGGTGTTTGTTCCGATCCACGCCCTCGCCCAAACCAGTGAAACCCAAGAGATCCTGTTGCGATCAGAAGCCGCTGTTTTGATGGATGCCGACAGCGGTCAGATTCTCTTTGCCAAGGAAATGCAACGCATCATGTATCCGGCCAGCATCACCAAGGTGGTGACCGCCATGTTGGCTTTGCAATTGGCAAAACCGCAAGATGTCATTACGATGTCTCAAGAGGCGGTTTTTTCCCTTGGTCCCGACACGGCCCACATTGCGCTGGATACCGGCGAACAAATCACCATGGAGCAGGCACTCTACGCCATGGCGATCGCTTCGGCCAACGATGCCGCAAATGGCATAGCCGAGCAGATCAGCGGTACGGTCGCAGCTTTTGCTGAGCTGATGAACCAAACCGCTCGTGAGGCCGGGGCACAAAACACCCATTTTACCAATCCTCACGGACTTCCCGATGATGACCATGTTACAACAGCCATCGACATGGCAAAAATAACCGCCGCAGCGTTAAAAGTCCCCGGATTCGTCGACATTTTCGGCAGCCATTACTACGAGATCCCGCCAACAAACAAGCAGCCGGAAACACGTTATTTACGTTCACGCAATCAATTGATCAATGGCGAAAAAGCTTGTGAGGGCATCCTGTTCAGCAAAACCGGCTGGACCAGCCAGGCCGATGGGACATTGGTCTCGGCAGCTTGCCGCGAGGGCGTCACGCTGATTGCGGTTGTGCTGAAATCAGCCTGCGCCGAGGACAAATGGCTGGATACACAGCGGCTTTTTGCCTACGGTTTCGACCATTTTTCACCGGCAACCATTGCAAAGTCCGACTTGGTGCAGCAAAATGTTTCGGTGTTATCGGATAACGGCGACGCGGTCAAAATCGATTTTTTTGCCGATCGCGACGTCAAATTTTTGTTGCCCAATGACAAGTCGGTCGACGATGTTACCATCGTTTGCGGCCGGCCCGTAACCGATTCGGTTGGAGGCAAAGTCAGCTTAAACGCTCGGCTGACTCTTAAAGGAAGCCTCCCAACGGATGAAACCGCTACGCTGGCCGATATGATCCTGACCGGGCATCTTCCGGTTCCGGAACCCACAGCCGATTCCTCGTCCCGATCACAGGACCAATCCGAAAGGCCGACCGGCAAGAGTCGGTGGCCGGTTATCTTTCCGATTTTGATTTTGATTGGCGCTTTGGGTTTGTTGGCTCGAGACATACTGAAGCGGCGCCGTCAAAAAGCGGTATGATGGAGTCGATCTCTATTTGCGGACTGATTGCAGACGACCTTATAATAAGATAGACTGAATGAGATGAGCTGATGTTAAAAATCGATCAGAAGAGGCGGAGGATCGGTTCGGTTGCTGGGTTAAACGGCCGGACGCAGAAAGGGATTCTATATGAAAAAAACACATGAAAAAATGGTTCAGGAGCTATGGGATATCGAACAAATTCGCAAACTGATGGCAAGGTATGTCTATTATTCCTATGCCAGGCTCTGGAACGAAGTTCCCGGGATGTTTGCCCAGCGCGATGATATCTGGGTTGACTGCGAAGGCTTTGGCACCTTTGACGGCGATGCCGGCATCCGCAGATTCTTTGTTGACTGGCATAGATCGCTGGAAGGCGACGGCATCGGCACAATGACCTTGCATCCGTTGACCACCGAAATCATTGAGGTTGCCGGCAACGGCGAGACCGCGAGGGGCCTTTGGATTTCGCCCGGAACCGAAACCAAACGCAGCTTTAAAACCGGTGAGCTGGAAGCCTTCTGGATCTGGGGTCTTTATGCTATTGATTTCATCAAGGAAGACGGGGAATGGAAGTTCTGGCATTTCCGAATTCCTCATCTGCTTCTTTCTGATTATCATCATTCATGGGTTGAGCTGGCCAAAGAAAAGATGACGGAGCAGGTCGCCAACGAAGGTCGACCCCATGTTGACCGGCCGCAGCAATGTGAGCCGACATTCTATAACATCAACAGCCGGCCTTCTCAATTTTATGTCCCGCCTAGGCCATACGAGACAGAGGAAGATCTCAAGGATTTCTGGGTGCTTTGATTTGAAGGATCTTTAGGCGTGATCTTAGGTCTTGCTGCATTTAAAAGACAATCAATTCAGGAAAACAGTTTGATTATGAGAGGTATATGACGTGCACAGCGAGTCTTTTGGAGCTTTCCCGACCTTTCCGCTAAGTTATCCGCAACAGAGCATTTGGCTTCTGGAAAAAACCAATCCGGACAGCGGAATCGGGAATATAGCGGCCACCATGTTGATTGATGAGGCGGTTGATTACGACCTGATCAGCCGAAGCGTCAATATCATGTTGCAGCGCAATGAAGGATTTCGCTTGAGGCTGAGAGAAATAGACGGGGAAGTCTGCCAGTATGTTGCGCCCTTTACCAACTACAAACTCGATTTTTTTGATTTCAGCACCCAAGCCAAGGAAGCGCGCTATGCTTTTGAGCAGGAACAAGCGCAAAAACCGTTTGTCATGCTGGATCAACCGTTGTTTTATTTTGCCTTGTTAAAAATAGAGCCGGAAGGTTACGGCTTTTTTGTCCGGATACATCATGTGATTGCCGACGCGTGGTCACTGGTTGATTTGGGCAATGAGGTCATCCGTTACTACAACTTATTGCAAAAAGATGAACCTTTGCCCGAGGGCGTCAACCCGTCCTACACGGACTTTCTCGCTCGTGAGGAAGACTATCTGCGATCTCAGCGTTTCGCCGCGGATCAGGCTTTCTGGCGAGAAAAACTCAAGATGTTGCCCGAACCTACACAACTGAAATCTTCCGCTGAGACCCGCTCCGGCATGCGGGCCGAACGGAAGGGTTTTAGCTTGCCGGATAAGCTTAATCGAAAGATCAAGCAACATTGCCAGGAAAACCGGACATCGGTTTTCGCCCTCTTTTTTGCGGCCCTGGCTCTGTATCTGAATCGTGTCCGCGGCTTGGACGATATTATGATCGGAACGCCGGTGCTCAATCGAACCAATATGAAGGATAAAAAAACCATCGGCATGTTTATCAACACGGTTCCGCTAAGAATTCAGGTTGATAGCCAACGAAGTTTCGTTGATTTGTCTCGCGCCATTGATCGTGAGTGGTTTTCGGTTTTGCGGCATCAGAAATATCCATACGACCTACTGATTAAAGAAGCCCGTGCGCATGACAGCACGGTCAACAAGCTTTTTCACATTGCCATCTCTTATCAAAATGCCAAGTTTGACCAAGAGGCCGGTCGTACAAAAACTCGCGCCCGGTGGCATTTTAATAATCGCCAGGTTGAGTCCCTGTATATACACATTAACGATCGTGAAGATAGTGGCAGCTTGATCCTCAATTATGATTACCAAACCGATTTGTTTTACAGCCGCGAGATTGATTTTATCCATGCCCATCTTATTCAACTGCTTTGGCATGCCTTGGACAATCCGACCCGACAGCTGGCTAAAATCCATATGCTTTCCCAGCAGGAATGGGATAAGGTCGTTCTGGATTTTAACAAGACCGATGCGGAATATCCGCGAGCAGAAACGCTGGTCACGCTGTTTGAACGCCAGGCAGCTCAAACACCTACAGCCACGGCTTTGATTTTTTCCGATCGATCGATGAGCTACGCAGAGCTCAATGCCAGAGCCAACGCTCTGGCCGAAAAGCTGAAGGCTGTCGGTGTCGGCCGCGAAGTGATTGTGGCAATGTTGCTAGAACGTTCGCCGACCATGCTGGTTGCCATTTTGGCCATCCTTAAAGCCGGCGGCGCCTATATGCCCATTGATCCGGACTATCCGTCCAAACAAATCGACTACATGCTCCGAGATTCGCAAAGCCGCCATCTGATTTTGGACAGCGCGCTGCCGGCCGATATTGATTTTGACGGCACCTTGGTTGAGGTTTCAACCCAGGAAGATGAAGTCCGGACGGAGGCGGCAAATCCGGTTCCGGTTAACCAGCCGGAGGATTTGGCCTACATCATTTATACCTCCGGATCGACCGGTGATCCCAAAGGCACAATGATCGAACATCGCAATGTGGTGCGACTGATTTTCAATGACCGGACCCCCTTTGATTTTTCGCCTCAGGATACCTGGACCCTTTTCCATTCTTATTGCTTTGACTTTTCGGTATGGGAAATGTACGGGGCATTGTTGACCGGAGGTCGGCTGGTTATCGTTCCCAAACTGACCAGCCGAGATCCACAGGCTTTCCTAGCCTTGCTTGCATTCCATCAAGTGACCATCCTGAATCAGACCCCCTCGGCGTTTTACCAATTGATCGAAGCAGAAAAACAGCTGGAAGTTGACCGGTTGAAGCTGCGCATGGTCATTTTCGGCGGCGAGGCATTGAAGCCGATTCTGCTCAAACCATTTCGTCAACGTCATCCGACGGTCCGCTTGATTAATATGTATGGCATCACCGAAACAACGGTTCATGTGACCTATCTTGAAATCGAAGACGATCATATTGAAAAAAACAGCGGCAATGTCGGTCGACCGATTCCCACAACCACGATCTACATTCTGGACAGCCATTTAAATCCATTGCCGATCGGCGTGGCCGGAGAAATTTGTGTCGGCGGCGCCGGCGTCGGCCGCGGTTATCTTGGGAAATCGGAACTGACGGCCAGCCGGTTTATTCCCAACCCGTTCAAGGAGGGTGACCGACTGTATCGGTCCGGGGATCAGGCTCGTTACTATGCCCAAGGTGATCTTGAATATATCGGACGCATCGACAATCAGGTTAAAATCCGCGGCCATCGTATTGAGTTGGGGGAGGTGGAATTCAAGTTGTTGCTCCATCCCGCCGTCCGCGAGGCCGTTGTCCTGCCGCAGACATCATCTGCCGGCAATCTGCAGCTATATGCCTGGTATGTCGCCGATCAACCGATTGACGCCGGCCAGCTGGCTGATTTTCTTGCTTCCCGGATGCCGTTGCATATGCTGCCCGCCTGCTTTATCCGTGTGGAACAGATGCCGTTAACCAGCAATGGCAAGGTGGATCGCCGTAAACTTCCTGAGCCGGATCAGGACTCTTTTGTGCGCACTCCCTATGAGGCCGCCCGGAATGAGTTTGAGGCCAAGATGGTTCGCATCTGGGAGGAGATTCTAAAGCTCGAGCGAATCAGCATCAATGACAATTTCTTTCAGATCGGCGGCGACTCGTTGAGTGCCGTCACAGCTATTGCCATGATCGGCGAGGGTGTGACATTTACCGACCTTTATCAGCATCCGACCATCAAAAGCCTGTCGGAGAGCATCAAAAAGAAACAGGACCCAGCGGCCGACCGCTATCTGATCAGATTGGGGGGACCGGAAACCGGCTCCGGCAGCAACCTGGTCTGTTTCCCCTATGGCGGCGGCAACGGGCCGATCTATCGTGAATTAGCCGAGGCATTGACGCAAATCCACGCCGATTGTTGCGTTTACGCCCTTAATCTGCCCGGCCATGATCTGGGCTCGCAACAGGCTTTGCGCCGACTTTCCGACTTGGCACATGATCTGTCCCGTGAAATCCGGGAGACGGTGACCGGCGAAATCATCTTTTACGGACATTGTGTCGGCAGCGCTCTGGCCTTGGCGACGGCTCGGGAATTGGAGCAGATTGGTCGCCCGGTGCGTCAGATCTGCGTAGGGGGCATCCTTCCTCCACGCCGACAGATCCTGTTCCTCCGGCTGACCGATCCTTGGCGTCTGGTATCCGACCGCTGCGTTTTGAAGCTTCTGGGGTGGATCGGTCTGCCCGTTGTTCAGATCCCCGAGCAACAGCAACAGGCTATTTTGGCGGCTTTCCGTCATGATGTCCGTGAATTCTACCGGTACTTTCAAAGATGTCGCCAGCAGGCTTCGCCGAAAATATCCGCCCCCCTTTGCTGTATATTTGGCAAAAAGGATGTCATAACTTTAAACTATCGTTTTTCTCATAAACGCTGGATGCGGTACGCTGATGAAGTACAGATGCGCGAAATTGCTCAAGCCGGCCATTATTTCATGAAATCCCATGATTCGCAATTGGCCGGCATTCTGGCTGGTTATCTATAAAACAAGGGGGAAATAAGCAAAATGGATGCGTTGACTCGTCCGAGCTTCATCATCATCAATTTGTCCCTGCTTTTTCTGATTTTTCTTTTCGTCATCGTTGCCCGTATGAAAAAGAAAGATCAGATCCATCAGGCCTTTCTGTTTCTCATGACCACCATTTTTCTGTGGGGAGTCGGGTCCGTTCTGCTCTATTACGACTACCTGACCGGATCCCCGGTCCGATTTTTTACGGTTTGCCTTGCCTATATCGGCCTGATTCTGACCCCGATTGCCGTGTTGCTCCTCAGTTTGGTTTTCGCCCAAACCAAAATCAAATTAAATTGGAAATATGCGGCACTCTTTATTGTACCGCTTATTTCCATCATCATGTTGCTGACCAATAACGAACATCACCTTTTTTATCGTTATCTGCGTTATGAAGACTTGGCTGATGCGGCCTCCCTGGGTTCCTATTTCATTGTTCATACCCTCTACTCCTACATTTGTTTGCTTGTCGGCATGATCAATCTGGTTCGTTTTTCAATCAAGAACGCCGGCTTTTTTTCGTGGCAATCACTGTTTATTTTTCTGGGCATTTTCAGTTCATTCGGCTATAATGCGCTTCTGACCTTCCAGGTCATCAAAGGGCAGTTTCACACCAACGTGATCGTGTTTATTATCACTTTTGCGTTCTTTTTCCTGGCCATCATCAAATTTGATTTGTTCCGTGTTATTCCGATCGCCTTGCAAAATATCGTCGACCATATCTCGGACAGCTATTTGGTGATTGATGCCCAAGAGATGGTGATTGATTTTAACCAAACATTTCAAAACACTTTTTCACCGCTCATCAAGGTCAGCCGGAAAGAGACGCTGGATTGCCTGATCGAACGTGTTGAAGATAATCCGGCTTTCCAAGAGGTCTTGAAGCTGGTCAAAGAGGACCTGAATCAAAACGATTCACGGCGTTACGAGCAATCCTTTGAAATAGCCGGCCAGGAAAAGTTCTTTGTCATTGAGGTTACGCCATTGATCAATAAAGGCATTTACCTGAGCACGGTCATTTTGTTTAAGGATATGACCGAGATTCGTGCGGCAATGGAAACCATACAGCAAAACTATGAAATCCTGGCCGAAAAAGAACGGCTGGCATCTCTCGGTCAGCTGATCGGTGGTATTGCCCATAATCTTAGGACACCGATCATGTCAATCGCCGGAGGTCTTGAGGGCCTTCTGGATCTGATTACCGAGTATGAGCACTCCGTTGGAGATCCGGCCGTGACTGTAGAGGACCACCGCGAGATCGCACAAGAGATGAAATCTTGGATAGAAAAAATACGGCCTTATTGCGCTTATATGTCTGATATTATTTCGACTGTCAAAGGGCAGGCCAGCCAGTTTAGCAGCGATAATTTGCAAACCTTTATGCTTGATGAACTGATCAAGCGTGTGGAGTTGCTCATGAGGCACGAATTAAAGAAATATCATTGCGTCCTGCGAATTCAGAATCGGATTGAGCTACCCCTGGAAATCCAAGGCGATGTAAGCAGTTTGGTTCAGATATTCGATAATTTGATCATGAATTCCATCCACGCTTATCAGGGTAAAAACGGAACGATCGACCTGACCATTCAAATGGAAGATGATCACGTGCTTTTTGCTTTGACGGACATGGCCGAGGGGATTCCACTGGCCGTTCAAGAGCGCTTGTTCAAAGAGATGGTGACAACGAAGGGCAAGGCCGGCACGGGTTTGGGCCTTTACATGTCCTATGCCACGATTCGCGGCCGTTTCAACGGAAATATGTGGTTTGAATCACGCGAGGGAGCCGGAACCACCTTTTACATTTCCATACCGGCCTTTCGCGCCGTTAACTCATCTGTGGAGGGCTGACAGAAGTTTCTCCAAACTTTAGGCTTTCTTGAATCAAACAAATCAGGTATGATGTATCTGTCAGTGAACATTTGGCCCAGAGGTAATCTATGCGCAAAAAACCACAGAAAAAAACATCAAACTATAAAATCATTGTTGTTGATGATGAAATCGGCATCATCGACACCTTGGCGGTGGTCCTGAAACGAGGCGGCTACGATATCAGTGGTGAAACCGATCCGGTTCGGGCGATCGAGCGAATCCGGCAGGAGAAGTTTGACTTGTTGATCTTGGACTTTTTGATGCACCCGCTGCACGGTGATGAGGTGGTCGAACAGATCCGGAAATTCGATCAGGAAATATACATATTGCTGCTGACCGGCCACCGAGATTTGGCGCCGCCGCTGGAAACCATCAGAGCGCTGGATATTCAAGGATATTGCGAGAAAAGCGACAAGTTCGATCAATTGATTCTGCTGGTCGAGTCGGGCATCAAATCAATCGCCATGATGCAGACCATCAAAAAATTCCAAGAGGGTCTCAACAGAATTTTGCAGGCCGTTCCTAAAATATACCAACTACAGCCGCTGGGCAATATTTTACAGGACATTCTGGTGGAGATTCTGCCGCTGGTCAACAGCGAGCACGCCTTTATTCTGATTGATGACGTTTCCAGCTCCATTGAGGAGAGGAAGAGTATTTTTAAAGGCATTGGCCGCTACCATCTGGCGATTAACGAGTTCATGGAAGTGTTGCGGCCGGAATTGATGGAAGCGATCGGTCAGGCCCGAATGAACCGGACGCTGGTTCAATGGGATCAAGGCCTGATTCTGCCTCTGCTCAACGAGCAACTGCAGTCAATCGGCGTCATTTTTGTGGAGCAGGAAGAATCGGATTCCGCCGGTATTGAGGATCAAGGCGTCAAGCTTCTGGAAATTTATGCCGGCCAAGCCGCATCGTCTCTCAGCAACGCTTTTTTGCACTCGTTGGTCAACATGAAAAACGATGAACTGAACAGGACCTATGAACAGCTCAGAATCCGTTATTTGGATACCATCGAGGCCCTGCGGGTCGCGGTTGACGCGAAGGACTTTTACACGCGCGGTCACTCGGACCGGGTTGCCTTTTACGCTGTAAAGCTGGGTCAGGCACTTGGTCTTTCTGCCGATGATCTGGAGCTTCTGCGAATAAGCGGTATTTTCCACGATGTCGGGAAGATCAGTACGGCCGACGATATCCTCGCCAAATCGGACAGCCTCAGCATTGATGAATATGAGGAAATCAAAAAACATCCCCTGAGAGGCGCGCAGATTCTCTCGGCCGTATCCATGTTCAAGCGGGTGGCGCCGATCGTCCAGTGCCATCACGAGCGCATCGACGGCAAGGGATATCCTGCCGGTATCAAGGGTGACCAAATCCCATTTTTGTCCCGAATCATCGCCGTGGTTGATGCCTTTGACGCCATGACTTCAGATCGACAATATCGCAGTCGATTGGACGTGACCCATGCTCGAAGGCAACTCGTCCAAGGTAAAGGAACCCAGTTTGATGCCGAACTGGTTGATGTCTTTCTCGAGGTCATTGCCAACTACGATGAACTCCAACAGGAAATGGAAAACCTTCACATCGGCACTGACAGCTATCTGGCGCCGGACGAGTATGTGCAACCCCAGCAGATCGGCTCTGCTCAAAGATAGGGCTTGATTGCGACCGCTTGACCCGTTTCACTCGACTTGTAGACGCTCTCGATGATCTGGACAACGGCGATGCCGTCCTCGCCTTTGATGAAAGGCTCACGACCATCTAACAGCGCTTGGATCCAGTTGTCGATTTCGATGCCCGGCGCGTTCCGGTCGTTGACTTCAAATTGCCCGACCAGCGCTGCCATCGGCGGCATGATATCGGGCTCTATCACCACCATCTTGTCGTTGTAAATTTTGTTGACGCGGACCTGGCCATTTTCCCCCTGCATATCGACTCCGGCCTTGGTGCCCACCAGCAGCGTTGAATTGGCGTAGCCGATCATATTGATCAACCAAGCGGCTTCCAGATAGATAATCGCACCGCCTTCCATGGTGATCATGGCAAATCCGGTGTCTTCAACATCACTTTGCGTCGGATCCCACAGACCCCAAGGATTGCCTTCGGTCGCATATTTCATTTTATCCATGACCTTGCCGTAGACCGAAACCGGTTTGAAGTTGTTCATCAAATACATGGTCATGTCCAGTGAATGTGGCGCACCGTCAAAAAGAATGCCGCCGCCATTTCTTTCTTTACGCATATAGTCACCCCAAGTGGGAACTCCGCGCCGGCGCGCATCAAGGGCCTTGGCATAATAAATCTCACCCAACTCACCCTTGTCGACCAAAGATTTCATGTACTGGACCGAGGAGAAGAAACGACGTTGATGCCCGATCGTCAGACGCTTGCCGGCCTTGCGCGCGGTCTCGACCATTTCAATGGCGTGATCGGAACGTGTTGCCAGTGGTTTTTCACAATGGACATGTTTGCCATTTTTCAGAGCCGCCATTGTCATTTCATAATGCAGTACATTGGGAGTGCAGATATGAACAACGTCGATGCTCGGATCCAAACATAAATCACGATAATCTTCATATTTCTTAATCTCCTGCAGCTCAAACTGCTTTTCCGCCTGATCCATTCTCGCCGGATCACAATCACAAATCGCGACAAGACGGGCGTGAGGATGCTGTTTCAGACTGCTGATGTGTTTGCCGGTTCCGATCCAGCCACAACCGATCACACCGAAATTTAATTTTTTCATAAACTTGCTCCTCCATTTTTTATTTCAACCGACAGTTGGCTTTATCCTTAAGTGTTTGTCAAAAAATTCCACAACCAAGTCGAGAATTGCCGGACCGGAAACTCCCATATCACCGTGGTCGGCATTTTGGACAGCATAGAGGGTGGCTTCTTTTCCGGCGGCGGTCAACGCCTGATAAAGACGGGCGCTCTGGTCGAAATGAACCTTGGCGTCCCGATCCCCGTGCACAAGCAGGAAAGGAGGGATTGTGCGCATCGCCGTCACATAATAGATCGGGCTGGCCTCAAGGGCCAGCTCCTTTCTTTCCGGCAAAGGTCCGCCGACCAGCAGAGATTCGGGTGAATCCGATGCATTGTGTTTAATTATCCCGGGGAAATCATCCATGTGCAGGAGATCGGTAGGGCCATAGAAATCAACCACGGCTTGGACATCATCCGGATACTGTCCATAGTCATCCGTCGTGTATAATCCGGCTGTTAAGCCGACCAGTGCGGCGGTATGTCCTCCGGAAGAGGTTCCCCAGATGCCGACTTTTTCTCCATGATAGCCGTACTGATCAGCATTGGCTCGCAGGAAGCGAATGGCGGTTTTTGTATCCTCCAGATGAGCAGGGAAAATGGCGATGGAGGTGTCCCGGAATCGGACGCTGGCAACGGCGAAACCACGACCTGCCAAGTGCGACAAGAGCGGCAGTGCAGTGTATGCATCCTGTCGAGCCCAACCGGAACCTTGAACATAGACCACCAGCGGTGGAGGTGTTTCGGGTTCTTTCGGCACAATCAGCTGAAGATCCAGCTCGACACCGTCTCTGACCGAATAAACAATATCAGGTATGTAGGTGCACTGCCAGAAATCTCGGTCTCCCGGACGATGCGCCGGTAAAAAACAGGTGCCTTCCGGGAATCCCGCAGGTTGATACGTATTTTTCATCCGGGTTTGTCTCGCATATTGTTGCTTATCGTTTTCGAACGGTCGGTCATCAGTATAAAGATAACACAAAACAAATCCGGAACATAGATCCGGCAGCCAATGTTGAAGGAACTTGATATATAATAAAGTCAAGATTACTCGAGGGGATTCCAATATTAAAACGAATAGTAGGTGATACAATGCGGGAAATCAGAATAGCCATTATCGGAACAGGACTCATTTCACATCGCCACATGAAAGTTTGGTCGCAGATCCCCGGCGCAAATGTCATCGCCGGTTGCGACATCGATGAGACAAAACTTCAATCATGGGGCGAGCGATACGATATATCGGATCTTTATACCGATTATCGCAAATTGCTCGAGCGGGACGATATCGATGCCGTCGATGTCTGCGTCCATAACAATCTGCATGTTCCTCTTTCCATTGCCGCCATGAGAGCCGGAATGCATTGCTATTGTGAAAAACCAATGGCCGGCAGCTATGCTGATGCCAAGCTGCTTTATTCCGCTCAAGAAGTCTACAATCGGAAACTTGCCGTACAGATCAGTTCGATTTTTAATTTACAAAGCCGCATGGCGCGTGACATGGTTGCCAATGGTGAGCTCGGCCACGTTTACCATGCCCGCTCAATCGGACATCGTCGCTTGGGACGCCCCGGCGTCGATATGCAAAACTTCTCTCCTGATTTTTATTCCGCGGAAATTGGCGGCCATGGCCCCATTTTTGACCTAGGGGTTTACAGGATTTCTCAGATGCTTTTCATCATGGGGATCCCAAAGCTGGAAAGCGTCTATGGCGCCGCCTACCATGGAATTGAGATCGACGAACGCCTGTTGCACGGCAACAAATATGAAGTGGAGGATCTAGGTGTTGGACTTGCCAAATATGAGGGCGGCCTTACACTGGATATCCTGGAGTCGTGGGCGATCCACATCGATCAAATAGGCCCCAACATGATTGTTGGCAGCAAAGGTGGCTTGAAGATCATTGCACCGGATACCTATGGTGGCCAGCTTTCAAATGAAGAGCTTTTTTTGAAAAACCCACAGGAACTGGAGTTTTTTGGTATTGATAACGGCCGCATGGTTGATAAGAAAATGAATGTCCTTCTCAATCATCGCTCTGAAATAGCAGCCAATCCGAGGATGGCCTTATATAACGATAATCAACGCCATTGGATGGCTTATCTTACGGGCGAGCTAGACAATGAGACGCGCTACGATACGCCTTGGCTGGCTTTGCAAACCGCATTGGTCAGCGAGGGAATTTTTCTTTCTCAACAGCTTGGCCGTTCGCTGACAGCCGAAGAGATTGATGATCTATCGACTTCGACGGCGGTTCGCAAACAAGAAACCCCTTGGGGAGTCTTTGAGTATGACTTCTGATTTTGAACTTCAGAAAACATACATTTACAGTAATGGGCCAAAGAGCCGTTCGGCGTTTTTCCAGAAAATGCCGTCCAGTTCGGCATCCGAATAATTGCTTTTTTGCAATATATCCAGGAGGACATCCTGATCCACAAACGGGTAGTCGGCGCCAAACATCAAACGATCGGCGCCGAGGTATTCCCGCGCCATTTTCTGATCGTCGACCAACAAAGGGCCGCTGTGGCTGTAAAGCATGGCGGCAACAAACCCCAGACCTTTAACGCGTCCGACTTCTTTGGCCGCATCATCGGGACAAGCCCACGGCAAGGCACCTATGCTGCGGAAACGTCCGGGCTGAACATGCTTTCATTCATCAGCATTTGATATTTACCGTCGTTATAGAGCTTGATGGTTGTGCCGTCCCGTCGGATAATTTCCCGGTTCGCGGCTCCCCCGTGCATACTCTTCCAATTTAGCCAGATATCCTTGCGGCGCGACGTGGCTGTGAACATCAATTAATTTTCTCATCTTGCGCTCCTATTTATATTTTCGCTGCCTTAAAGCCGCAACAACATTGTTTCTTGCGGCAACCCAAGCTTAAAAGGGAATGGTATCGGGATCGGATGAATAACCGGCGCGGCCCTTCAGGTCGGCAATTAATCGCACATCGGATGCATCCAACACAAAGTCAAAAACGTCGGCATTTTCTTTGATCCGTGCAGGGGTTATAGATTTTGGCAAGGGCAGATAGCCCCGCTGCAAACTCCAGCGGATGGCGATTTGCGCGATGGTTTTGCCATATTTCTCCGCCAAAGTCTGCATTTCCGGAATGGAAAAGATCTGGCCGGCACCCAAGGGGCTGTACGCCTGCAGCAACATATTCATTGACCGGCTGAAGTCCACCACTTCATCCTGTGTGTCTCCCGGGCACAGCCGGATCTGGTTGACCGTGGGTGCTATTTCGGCGGTTTTCATCAGGGCCCGAATGTGACGTTCATGGAAATTGCTGATGCCGATTGCGCGGATGCGACCGGCACGATACAGGTTTTCAAAGGCCCGCCAGGTCTCGGAATTTGCTTCCTGCCAGCGATTGCGGAAGGGTGTCGGATTGGGCCAGTGGATCAAAAAGAGATCAAGGTAATCCAGATCCAGCCGTTGCATTGTTGCTTCAAACGCAGCCTTTGTCTCCTGAAAACCACGGATATTGTTGGCCAGCTTGGAGGTAATAAACAGGTCCTCGCGGGCCAGACCGCTTGCTTTAACGGCTTGTCCGACGCTGTGCTCATTGCCATAGACCTGAGCCGTATCAATATGTCGATAGCCAACCTCAAAGGCATTTAACACAGCGTCTACGCCGACCTTGTCATTGGGCATCTGCCAGGTTCCGAAGCCGACGCAGGGGATCTTCACGCCATTGGTCAAGGTATACGTATCTGTCAGTCCGTTCATTTTGGGGCCTCCTTGTAAATAAGTTGGAAGGATTGGTCTGTATACTGCATAAATTCGATTCGATTGCCATCCGGGTCCTTGGCCCAGAATTGATAGGTTTGGTCGGGCCCGAGAGTAATGTCGCTATCCAGCTCAATGCCCTGCTGAAGAAGCGTTTCGGCGGCCTGTTCGATATCCTTGACCAAAAGGCTCAGATGAACATAGCCGATTTTTTCGTAATTCGGCCCGCCTGAATTCAGGTCGGTGCCGGGTTTGGGATAAAAAAGTTCCAGCAAAACACCGGGTGAAATCTGCAAATAGACCAAATCGGGTTTGCCGGCCATGTCAGCAATCGGCTGACCGGGGAACAGGTCGCCGATATTTTCCGGCACAATCATTTCATACATCTTTTTCAGACCCAGTATCCCGCAATAAAAATTCAACGCTTTTTCCATGTCGGATACGTTGAAAGCAAGATGGGAAAAGCCGCTGACCAATTGTTCTTTCATCATATCACCCTTCCATTTTGTCCAGACAATTCCGCAAGAAACTGACTTTCCTCTTTGGTAGAATTCATAGGATACTTGTATTATGCCCAAAGCCACCTCCTTAATTTGGAAGTGCCAGCCCCAAATTATTAAGAGGGGACGTATCTATAGAGCCTCTTAACGGAAGACCAAGTGTTGCATTCTTTTTTGAACAAATACTTAGCCGTTGAACGGTTGTAATAGCTTAAGCAATTCACTTATTATCAAGCTGCAGTCATCAATTATTCCATAATCGCAGAACCTAAAAAGCTGTGATTCAGGGTCATTGTTAACGCCAAAAATAATCTGACTTTTATCTATCCCGAACGCAAACGGAGCAGCACCAGATGAACCAAAAATCAAGCACTTTTCTGGAGAAACAATTACACCTGACGAGCCAACCATTTCATGGTTTGCAGCAATTCCCTCTTGAACCAGAGGGCGGGTTGTTCCAGTTTTGGCATTTAAAAGCTTGGATATTTCAGCAACCTTATCATAACCCTTTTTACCTGAGACGCCTCGTCCTGCAACGAGGACTTTTTTGGCATTTCGCAAGCCATCTACTTCGGTTATTGTTTCAGATTCTAAACCCGAAAACCAATTTTCATCAGTCGCTGGAAAAAAATGATTCGTTTTTTTTAAAAATTTTATAGGAACCCATTTGGAAGTTGAAGAACGATGCGAAGTGCTAACAATAACTGGTCTACGGCAAAGCTCAAATTCAGCTATGATGTTCATATTATATACAAACCTTGTGACGTAAAACCGATCTGCTTTTTCATTCAAGCTGGTTATATCTGTCATGCAACTACCATCTAGCACCGTGGAAACGGAAGGCAACAAAACATTGCTGTCTTCATTAGCCGACGAAATTACCAAGCTATAACTTTGTTGTTTGATAAACTCAGCAAGACTCTTCGAATATCGTCCAAAACCCAGCGGCTGGCTCATTGATAAATCATGAAAGTGATGAATACTTTGAATTTTGTCAGGAACTTTAAAATTAGATTCCTGCAAATAACCCGAATCACCAATGAGGATCAGATCAAATGCTCCTCCTATATTTTCAATGATTTCAAATAGACCATTGATATTTTCAAGATCATCATTGGGCAAAACTAAAATTGTTCGACTCATATCAATCTCCTCAATCCTTCATAAAGAGGCTGAGCAGGACCTGAGCCTTCTCGCCCGCGTTCTGGCCATTTATAAATTGACAGTTTCTGGTAACAGGATTGTAAGATAGCGAAATGAGGTTAATTTCATTTTCTTGTTGATCAAATGTTTTATCAACATCAAATACGTCGATCTCTCTGCTCTGAACTTTCAGTTTCTCTCTAAGTGTTGCCATTCTTAAATACGAACGTTCAGCATTAAAAAAACAATATATAGCAGGTTGCTCAATGACTGCTCTCGTGTACTGCAGCCGTTTTTTTGTTTTCACATGAAATTTGTTGTTTATAAAAACAACGTCGTTGACATAGCTAATTAAAGGTACATTAAGCAAATTAGATAAGCGTATTCCAGTCTGGCCATTGCATGTAATACTATTTTGCTGACCCATGAAAATTGCATCAAATCTTTCATCGCATGTGAATTTATGGATGATTCGGGATATCCTGCTAGGACAGAATGAAACCGGGGCTTTCTCCTTAAGCAAAACGACACGATCAATTCCAACAGCAAAAAGATTCTGATATATCGTTGCGCTTAAGCTCTGACCGATGGTCAAAGCTGTCAGATGGATGGGACAAGTGACCTTGGAAGCCATCTCCTTGCATTGGAGCGCGTATTCGAGAGCCGATTCATCGTACGTATCGATAATCATATTTGAATGTTCAATTCCGGGATTTTGTGAAGTGAGGTTTTCCCAATCAGATTTTAAAACATTTTCGGTGTCATGAACAACAGCAAAGCAGATTAATATTCTAATCATCCTATCACCATTCAAAGCTAGTCATGTCGGGGTCGAGCAAATGAAATTGTGCCTTAAAGTTGAGCTGGGTCAGGCAGATTTTACACTGCGGGTACCACTTGTGTATAGCTTCCAGATTTGCAATTGGGTCATATGCACCGTCCTCGGAAAGAAGATGTCCAACAGCTTCTGAAAGCAAATGAATATTTTTGCTCATCCAAGCGTCAAGAATAACGGGCATATCGGCGTACTTAGCCAACAAAACATCCAGATTTTCATTTTTAGCCAGAATGGGCTGAGTCACAATAAAGGATGCACCAGCAGCTACCTTGGCTTCCATTTTAGCAAATTCACCAGCAAATGGCTCATATGGATTGAATGCTACACCAAGGTTAAATTTACTTGGATATTTGAGGTGTATATATTTTACCAGTTCAACTGACGTCACGTTTTTTTTGCCTGATCCAACCGCACCCATGTCAGTCAGAGAAAGTTTCGGCAGTCGTGGAGACCCATCTCCTGTGACCACGAGCAAGTTAAAAATGTTTCGATCTAGGCAAAAATCTAAAATTTCATGGATCTGCGTCAACGTATGAAAAGTGGTTAAATGAATCATGACCTGGTCAGGTTTGGAATTAAGTTCGAGTTCTTGAATAACCTCAATAGGCTGATAAGAAAGTTTCCCCATCGCATTATCGGTCAAACAAGCGCAAAAGCCGCTTTTCAATACACGATTATACTTTTGGGAAAACAGATCCAAATCGTCAAGAAGTTTGTCGGAATCTATTTTTGGTGGCAAAATCTCAATAAAGTACGTCCTGTTTCGCACCTGGGGATGCGAATTTCGAGTGTCCATTAGTGCCATTGACTCCTTTCTCTGGTGTTTGATTATGCGTCATAAACTTGGATCAAAGTACCACGATTCATGATGTTTTGGGGATCAAAAGTCTTTTTTAAATCTTCCATCAAAGAATATGAGGATCCATGTTCTTGTTTTGCGTAAATGACACGTTCCTTTCCCATCCCATGGTGATGGACAACGCCTCCGGTCGGATATTGAATGACTTCGTTACAGATGGCCTTAATTAATTCCATCATCTCGTCATGGGCGGTTTCCGGACTATTCATCCTTAAACGATAAACAAAATATATATTTGTACCGTTAATGTAGCTATGAGAAACGTGTCCGCCCAGCATGACAAGGTTTTCAATTTTCACTGGCACGCGAGCCATAACATTGTGATAAATTTCCACAATGTCGGTCCAGCTTGCACTAACTTCAAGGGTTCCGTAATAAACATTAGTTTCTCGATGGCGTTTCATATTGGCTTCCGAACCGATTTTCTGACACAAATCATTTCTGTGCTCAAGCCAGTGTTCAACTGCCTTCGTGCCAATATAGTTACCACCATTTTTTAATGCGATCCGATCAATTCCTGCACCAGTTCCCTGTGCAATTTCGGAGGGACCCTCTGCCGTAAAAAACATGAAAGCCTCTTCATTCTTAAGCTTAACGCTACCGAAGTTATAGTCCATATCAGACTTATCATAAAGCCTGAGAACCGATGGTTTATAGCCGGAAACCATGATTTCACGAATTGTTGCAAAGCCGATTTCAATATTATCGACGATGTAGCCACCAAGCCACATGTCGTTCGGATAATAGGGGAATAATTTTACTGTGACTTCGGTAATAATAGCGATCGCACCTTCACTGCCAATAAACAGGTGCCTAAGATCCGGCCCTGCAGCACGCCGAGGTACGTTTCGGATGCGAATAACTCTGCCATCCGGCATAACCGCTTCAAGGCCGCAAACCATGTCCTCAATACCACCATAGTACGTTGAAAACTGCCCCGTACTACGTGTTGCAACCAGTCCGCCTATTTGAGCTAGGGATATTGACTGCGGCCCGTGACCAGTTGTCAGCCCATTTTTATTGGCCATCTTCTCTAACTGGTCAAAAGAGTAACCACATTGAGCTGTAGCCATCATATTTTCTTGATCAAAACTGATCAACTTGTTCATCTTTGAACAATCAAGCATCAATGTGCCTGCCTCACGTGCTTCCAGCAACCCCTCACCAGCTGAACCTCCACCTCGGGCGATGACGTTTATCCCGTTATCATTACAAAATGTCAGAACTTTGACCACATCATCAACATTTTCTGCGAAAACGATAGCCATAGGTGGAACGGTCATGTTGATACCAAATGATTTTTCGTATTCCCGATTTGGAAGGCCATCCGTGTTCTTTAATTGTTCTGGGTCAGATATTACCTTCGAATTCCCAACCAAAAGCCTAATTTTTTTCAAAACTTCCTGATTGTTCATAATTTTACCTCCGTCATATTTTAGATTTGTATGTACTTAGATCTATATATTTAGTTTTAGTCGAATCAATTAGTTATAATCCAGTTATAATCCCATGTATGCTTTCTGAACATGGTCATTGTTGAGCAAGTCCTCTCCTGAACCAGATAATACAATACTCCCGTTGTCGAGCACATACGCTCTATTCGCTATTTTCAGAGCTTGGCGGACGTTCTGCTCGACCATTAATACACTAATGTTATTCAAAAGTAATTTTTGAACAGTTTTCAAAAGTAAATCGATGATTTTTTGGGCAAGCCCCAAAGATAGTTCATCGATCATTAATAATTTAGGTTCTCCCATTAACCCCCTTCCAATTGAAATCATCTGTTGTTCACCGCCACTGAATGTGTTCGATTTTCGATTTTGGTTTTTATATAAAACGGGAAATAGGTCAAATACCTTTTCTAAATTTTCTTTTACCCGTTTAGGATTTTTTCTATACGGGTATGCACCCATTTGCAAATTTTCCAAGACTGTCATGTCAGAAAACAACATTCTGCCTTCGGGAACCAACGAAATGCCGAGATTCGCTCTTTCATAAGATTGCAGTGTGTTGATTTCCTTGTTTTCAAACAAGATGGTGCCAGATGATGCCTTGTTCAAGCCTATTATTGTACGCATAAGGGTTGACTTGCCAGCACCATTAGCTCCAACAACAACGACAATTTCACGATCATTAACATTTAAGTTAATATCGTGCAAAATATTGAGGCCACCAAGATTAACACTTAAATTATTGATGTTGAGAAGCATCGTAATCCTCCCCTAAGTAAGCTGAGATGACCTTTTTCGACATGCAAATTTGTTCTGGTGTTCCAGATTCAATAACGGTTCCGTCATCAAGAACAAAAACAAGCTGACAAGTGCTCATAATCACTTTTAATACATGTTCTATGATAAATAACGTGATGCCCAATTCTTGATTAATTTTTTTCAGCGTGAGCAGTAAACTAGAAACTTCAGTCGGTGTACATCCGGCGAAAAGCTCGTCAAGGAGCAACAAATCAGGATCGGTTGCTAAAGCCGCCGCTAGAGCGACTTTTTTACGATCGAGCATATTTAACTTTACTATCTTTTGGTCTTTTTGATCAATAAGATCAAGAAAAATCATGACTTCACGTGCTCGACTGGCAGCTTGCCGCTTAAAGGTATGGCGGCAGTAGGCACCAACCTGTATTGTTTCAAACACATCGAGTTGTGGAAAATTTTTGACATCCTGAAATGTACATGCTATTCCACAGTTACAAATTACATGCGGACTCAGACGAGTCAATGATTTACCTTTAAATCGCACACTACCCCTGTCAGGCACGATAAAACCTGAAATAATTTTAAATAACGTTGATTTTCCTGCTCCGTTTGGTCCGATTAAACCAGCAATGGAACCCTGTTCAATTTTGAGGTTAATGTTATTATTGGCCGTCAACCCGCCATATGTTTTTGTTATCCCTTCTACTTCAAAAAACAATCAGATCACCTCCTTTTTGGGGGCGGATCTGCTTGTGCTTTTGTCCTTCAGGTTAAATATGCTAATAAGACCGTTAGGCATAAAAACAACAAATAGAGCCAAGATCAAACCATAGATTATACCAGGTAATCCGGCATAAGTTCCTCCCAACCAGCCTCGGATTAGCTCATCTATTATTATTATTATCGCCCCCAAAATTGGCCCTTTGGCAGTGCCTCTACCCCCAATAAAAGCCACAATCATGATCTTCATTGTTACATCGAAAGTAAATACTGACCCTGGTTGAACAGAGCGAATATACAATATATAGAAAGAGCCTACTAGCGATGCCATGACAGCACTGATAATTGTTGCTACAATTTTCCATTTTGATGTGTTTACGCCAAGCGATTTAGCGAGAATTTCGTTGTCTCGTAGAGAAAGTAGCATTGTCCCTAGTCTTGATCTTCTTATCAAAAGAACAATTGCAACGTAAATGACGACCATTGCCAAAGCAATATAGTAAAGATAGCGACGATCAAGATTGTAAAGCGGTGGCATGATCAGGCCACGTGGTCCTCGTGTGACATCAACCCATTGCATGGAAAGGCTAAACAGTAGCTGTGCCACTGCCAAGGTAACCATTGCAAAAAAGATGTCCTTAACCCTAATGCTGATTGCTCCGATAATATAGGCTAGAATTGAGTTAAATAGCACACTGATCAAAATGGCCAGCAAGAGTGTCATGTCGAAATAGATAATCACCATGACAGTAATATAAGCTCCAAGTCCAAAAAAAGCGCAGTGTCCCATGCTTAACAATCCACAGAAACCTGCTAAAATATTCCATGACTCAGCCAGACAAATATAGATGAACGACATAATCAACAGGTTCATGATGAAGGGCATCATGCTTGTCTGGATTAATGGTAGCAACAGTAACACGACCAAAAGGGCAATCACACCTAAAGAGGATTTAAGCAGATTTTTTTTCTTATCGTCCATAATAATCATCCAACCTATCCGCGTGACTTAGCTGTAAAAAGGCCTGTAGGCTTGACCACTAAGAAAATAACAAAAATTAAGAACATCATGACCATAGCAAACTGTGACGAAATAATATTTAGAATTGCTGTTAGAAAGCCTATCAACAAGCCAGAGAAAAAAGCGCCTCTGATATTGCCCAACCCAGCGATAATGCAAATAAAAAAACTCATCATCTGGTAAAAACCACCAGCTGTTGGCTCCACAGAAAAAAGCGTAACCAACATGATGCCGGAAGCTGCTAACATAACATAGCTCAACGAGAAAGCAAGATTGATCACGCGATTTGAATTTATTCCCATCAAGCTGGCAACCTCTTTATTCTGAACAACCGCTCTTATGGTCTTTCCAGTCCAAGTCTTATTCAAAAATAGTTGAAAGCCTAGTAGTAAGATAGCTGATAAAAAGAGCATAATTAACTTAGTAATTGTAATTTGAACACCACCGACTACAATTGTTTTTTCAATAATGCCTAGTGATCTTGGGTAAGAAGAAAATAATAAAGTGGCAGCATTTTGTATGATTAAAGAGATTCCCATCGTTATAATCATATTGTCATCTGTTTTCCTCTTAATATAAATGAATTTACTCATAAGGAAACTGATGATAAAATAACTGCCAAATAAGATAACACCAAATGGGATGATGCCAATATTCCATTCTTTGTACATGAAAAATGTCAAATACATGGAAAGCATCAACCATGAACCGAAACTGAAATCCGCGACGTTCAACGCACCTAACTGAAAAGAAAAGCTACTTGAAAAAAGGCCATAAACACCACCGGTACATAGTCCGCTGATCAGTATTGTCATAAATGAAGGAAAATCCAAGCTGCCCATTCTGCATCCCTTCCTTAACTGTTTAACGTTGCCATATGATCCTTAATTCCTTGTTCCAAGGTAAATTCTGGTTCAAAACCAAGCACTTCAGCTGCAAGCCGACTGTCAATACAAGTATCGTCAACTGTTGTCGCATTTGGATCGTCAATAATCGTAATCTGACTTCTTGGATAAATGGTTCTAATTGCTTTAACATAATCTGCCATTGACAGAACAACGCCGCCCGTGTTAAAAATCCCACTGACTTCTTCGCTTGCTAGACATCCGCAAACAACGGCTTGAGCAGAATCCTTAACATATTGGATATTAAATTTCTCGTCAACGACTGCTCGGACCGAAATGGCTTCGCCAATGCTCGATTTTTCGATTAATTCATTGTAGTAACTAGACCTAGATCCGCTTTTTTTCCCAGCGCCAAAAATGATAGGTAGTCTGACCCCAATGATTTTCATATCATAAAGATTGTTGTACTGTTCACTCATCATTTCGCAAAAGCGTTTCGTTACTCCATAAACATTCGTCGGTGAACACGGCACGTCGTCTGGAAGCGAGTCGATGTTATAGCCGTGCCGGCGAAACAACTCAAACTTACCCAAAACGGCTACTGAACTGGCAAAGCAAACGCGCTTTATTCCACATATTCGAGCAGCCTCGAAACAATTCATTGTGCCTTCGCAATTTAATTTGAAAGCAGAAAACGGAAATTTTTTAGAATCATTGTTGCGTAATGCAGCCAAGTGGATAATTCTTTCAATTTCATATTTTTTGATAGCCTCAATGAGCGAAAGAGGATTAAGCAGATCTCCCTTGATGGCAGTTGCTCCTGAAAAGTTTGCGGCCAAGTCGGAAGGCGGTTTTGAGAGTACATCAAAAACGAAAACCTCATGTCCCAAACTAAGTAGCCTTTGTGTTGAATACATACCGATAAAGCCATATCCACCCGTTATTAGTATTTTCATTTCGTTGACGCCTCACTTTGTATTTGTGAATTTGATATTTTTTTCCAATTGTTATATAGATTTTCCATTCTTGTTATCTCTTCTACCCTCGGGTAGAATTTGTCACTCATATTTATCAATGCATCAAGCTCTGATTCCGAACAGTAACCGAAATGAAGAGCGATCAACTCAGCAACCCCCAAAGCTGTTTCTTCGCTTAAGTGTGATCGCTCAACCAAAATTCCCAATGAATCAGCAACGAGCTGGCAGAAAACATCACTCTTGCTTAAACCGCCGTCTATGCGCATAAGTTGAATACTCGTCGCGCACTGATCCTGAATAATTTCGCAGATTTCCTTAATTCTAAAAACGACTCCTTCAAGTAAAGCTCGGATAATGTGGGATTTCTTGGTGGATCTCTTTAACCCTGTCAGTGAGCCACTTATTTGGCTGTTCCAACTGGGAGAACCCAAGCCTGTCAACGCGGGGATGAAATACACCCCCGCTGAATCAGGAACTGAACCGGCTAAAGTTTGAATTTCATTATAATCATTAATCAGTTGAATATCGTCTTTAAGCCATTCAATTATTGCGCCAGCAGTCTTGATACAGCCCTCTACCAAAAAAACACAGTCGTTTTTTGTGATATATGCAGCAATTGGAAACATACCCACAGGTGCAGGTTTAAAGTGGTTTCCAACGCACATGTCAACGAATGCGCCTGTGCCGCAGGTGCATTTCACCATACCCGCTTGTATGGTTCTATGGGCAAAAGTTGCAGACTGCTGATCCGCAAAAGCTCCCATAATCGGGATTTCTACACCAAATATTCCCTTGCCAGTCAACCCGAAAAGTCCTACATCATGAACAACTTCCGGCAAAATCGCAGACGATATACCGAGATAACGCAAGTAGTCTTCATCCCACGACATGTTGACAAAATCATAACCGTGGAACATCGAGACATTTGAATAACTGGTAAAATACTTTCGGCCTTCCGTAAGCTTATAAATTAGCCAAGAATCGATTGTTCCGTACATCAATTCCCCTTGTTGGTATTTTTGATTTATCAGATCATTATTATTCAATAGCCAGAAAAGGTTGAGTAGGGGTAGGGTACCAGCTGGCAGAATCATTCGCTCTTGAATTTTTTTAATCCAACCATCGGACTCAATCTTTTTACCAATACCAGATGCCCTCGTATCCTGCCAGCTGATTGCCCTGCCTAATGGTTCACCGGTCGTTTTGTCCCAAGCCAAACTTGTACCTCGTTGGTTAGTTATACCAATGCCTATAATTTCTTCCGGCAAAACGCCACCATTGTTCAGAGCTGATTTCATGGCGACAATGCATGCACTATAGATTTCATTTCCATCCTGCTCAATATAATTATTCTCATCAACGAATAGTTTAATTTCGCAACTGTCCTGTGCAATGATCCGAAATCCTCGATCAAAGACGAAGGCTTTTGCTCTTGTTGTGCTTTCGTCTATCACTAAAAAATACTTTTTAATCATGCTTTCTGATCACCTCACCAAGACATCGCTATACAAATGACAGAGCCAAATCGGTTTAGTATAGCTAAGGGGTATCTGTGCAAGCTAGCCTAGTAAAAAAGTAATAACATCTGAACCTTTACCTAGCAATTGCCTATTTCCCAAACGGCGCCATCATTTCAGCAACTGCCAATTCTTCTGGGTAGACAACCTTGTACTCATATCCACCTTTTCCATCACTGAACCATTGCCCGATAACCAAGGGCTGGCCGGATAAAGTATTATGGTTGTTCTCAGGATTAAATTTTACACCCCAGTAAGCAGGCGTATTGCCCGGAGCTATATCCAAGTCGTAAAGAGCTTGCCTAATTTTCGAATAATCATCCGCTCCGGCTTTTTCTATTGCATCAAAAAATATTTTTGTACCACTATATGCCATCAAGGCGTGTGTGATCGGATAATGACCGGTTTTTTGGTAGAACTTTTCTCTAAACTCTTTAAGCCCTTGAGCAGAATCCAGTTTCATTGACGGATTTGTATAAGATAATGTCATACAACCTTCTGCGGCCGCTCCAATTTGTGCAAACGCAGGTTCGTCATAGGCAACGCCCGTCCCAAAAATAATGGGTGGTTCATAACCAAGCGCTAAACACGATTTGCGGAATTTATCTGCATCGGGCGGAAATTGAGATGGAACTACAATGTCACATCCTGCTGATTTCAGCTTTACAATAATGGGTGTGAAATCACTGAGGGTACCATCATAAATTTCATAAACGACCGGCGTACAACCCGATGATTCAAGTCGTGATTTTACAATTGATGGTATAGCGCTCGGGAATCCGGTGTTGCCAACTATGCCAACCCTTAATTCCTTGGGCTGTTTGTCAAGGTATTTTTCGCCAAGCATTAGAACATAGTCAGCTGCCGTATTTGCAAAGTCCTCTGCCGTAACCATATTCATAAAAAAGTTTTCATAATTGCCTTTGAGGAGATCCGATTCCCAAGTAACCGTTTCGAAGATAAATCCATTTTTTTGCATCACGGCTGCCTGAATTGGAATGGATGAAAAGCCATATGCACCGATGAAATACTTAACTCCAAGAACGGACATTAATCTCTCAACTTCAGAAGTTGCGGTTGTGTCATCCGGTGCATCTGCAAAAATCAGTTTAATGTTTCTGCCAAGGAGTTTACCTTTTTCTTCAGCAGCAATTTCAATGGCTGCTTGGCATTCCGTACCTCCAAAGCCGGTTGCTCCTGTCAGGGGTTGAATGATACCAATCAAAAACTCTTCGTCTGTGCTGGGTTTCTGGGTCGAACCGGCTGGTCCACACCCAGTAACTGAAACGATCAAAAACACGCAAACTATTATCGCTATGATTCTAAGTTTCATACGTCTTGCCCTCCTTTGTTTGTTTTCGGTGTTTGGATTTCCGTAATGAATCAAAACTCTTTTGTTCAACTCCTGAGATCACCCCCGCTCCAAATCTAAGCCAACACATGACTCCATCTCCAGAATGGCCTTAACAGTCTTTGTGTCAGTTACAAGAACGTTAAGCCATTTCCCGAGAATAGCAGCCAATATTGCTTCGGCTTTATCAATACCATAAGCTACTGCAATTTTTTTCGGGATTTTTTTGAGCTCACCATAGCCTAGCCCAATTGTTCTACCTTGGCTTGGATGTGTGATACTCTGACCATATTTGTCTATGAACCATGACAAAATACTGGCAACTGCTCCATGACTTTTGAAATCATCGAGATCTTCTGCACTGTAAACGCCTGATCGAACAATTGTGGCATGATGACTCATTTCCCCTATGCCCATCAAGCTGATAGTTGCTTGTCTGGCAATATTCAGTACAGACGAAATATCCGGTTCATTAAGAAAAGTTTCTCTAGTATCTGGTTTTGTGACAACTGAAGGTGCATGTAAAACATAATATCTACCCTTTAGATTCTCTCCAAGTACTTTTGCATTTGCATTGGCATGCCAATCTGTGCCTTCAGTTCCCCACCCGCCGATTGTTGGAACAACTCTTAAATCATTTCTATAGACGGTTGTTACTTTTTGACAGACCTTTTGAACGGATGTTCCAGCCATAACGCCTATGATGTCATGATCACGTATAACCGAAGTTAAATATTTTGCACAAGCCTCTGAAACGATTCTTCTTATATCTGAATCGTTCGAGTTTTCCGAGTTGACAACCACGGCATCGTCGAGACCAAATCGGTCGACCAAAGCCTCCTCGTATTTTTTTCGTTTTTCGTTAATGAAAGGATTGTTGATCGTAATGCTTACGATCCCTTCAGATCTTGCTTTGGCAAGATTCCGACTTACCTGAGGTCGCGAGATGTTAAGCTGTTTTGCGATTTCCTGCTGATTAAGCCCTTGTGAATAATAAAGCTCACAAACTTTTATCAACAACCGTAATTTTTCGTCATTCATTTTTATACCCACAGCACCCACACGTCTTGCACATTTGTTCGCTTGCGAGCATTTGTTCAAATTGATTATACGGCTTGTGTTTTTCTATGTCAAGAGCGCGAGTCGCCCAATAAAAAAAGCCGTTGAAAATAAAGTCGTAGCCTAATAAATAAAAGTCGTTGAAAATACCTCCATAAGGAGGTCGAAACGATGTTGAGGTTAATGATGGCTACAAAGAAACAA
>JAAYNF010000140.1 GCA_012520975.1 Clostridiaceae bacterium
CGGACGGCTTCGGACAGAGGATCGGTTTCACCGGTCTCTTCCGTGATTTTCTCCATGTTGGGAAAAATCTCGGCGATGACCTGGGTCTCGCCATTTTTATCCGCAAGGCCGGAAACCAGACACTCCTGAATATAGTCGCTCTTCAAAAGCAAAAACTCTATTTCCTCCGGATAAATGTTTTTACCGTTTTTGGTAACAATAACATTCTTTTTGCGTCCGGTGATAATGACGAAGTTGTCCTGATCCAGATACCCGAGATCGCCGGTGTGGAAAAAGCCCTCTTCATCGATGGCTTGCCGGGTGGCCTCTTCATCCTCATAGTAACCCAGCATGACATTGGGGCCACGGCCGATAATCTCTCCGATGCCGTCTTCGTCTTTGTTAATGATCCGGATTTCAACACCCGGCAGCGGCAGTCCGGCCGCCCGATTGTTATAGACCACATCACGGTTCAGAGCCAGAATCGGCGCGCATTCGGTCAAACCGTACCCCTGCACGGTGTGAAGCCCCAGATCCTGCATTCCCTGAATCATGGCCGGATCAATCGCCGCGCCGCCGGCAATGATCAATCGGAGAGAACCGCCAAAATTCTGGTGGATCTTATCAAAAAACCGACGCCGCGTGTCGATACCGAGCTTAAGCAAGCCGGAGCTGATTTTGAGACCAAGACGGAATTTTTTTGCCAGTTTGGGATCGGCGGTGGCGGCTCTGATGATGCGTTTGTAAAACAGCTCGACCATCAGCGGCACAACCAGGATGAGGGTCACTTTGCTTTCCTGCATATTTTTGGTAATGTGCCGCAGTCCTTCGCAGGTGGCCACGGTACAGCCGCGATAAAGGGGGCAAAGGAAACCGCACGTGCACTCATACGTATGATGCAAGGGCAGCACCGAAAGAAACACATCGTCCGGGCCGATATAGAGCATACTGCACATCGCCTGAAGATTGATACAGATATTGCGGTGAGAAAGCATGACGGCTTTGGATCTGGCCGTGGTGCCGGAGGTAAAAAGCAAAATGCTCATGATCTCCGGATCGATGGGAGCCTCGGTAAAACTTGTATCACCTTGAGCAAGGGCCTCCTCACCGGCTTGCAGCCAGGTCCAAAAATAATGATCATCGTCCTCGGGCCGATCCATGCAAACGTAATGCTTAACATGGGGCAGATTGGCACGAATGGCATCAACATCCTTTTTCTTGCCGGCCGAATAGACCAAAACATCCGCATACGAGCGGTTGAGCAGACTTTCGATCTCGGCTTGGGGCAGTTCCTTGTCCAACGGAACCACAACGCCGACGCCATTGACCGTCGCCAAATAAGTCACATACCATTCATAGCGCGTTTCGGCCAGAATCGCCACTCGGGCGGATTCCAGACCAAGGTGTTTCAGTCGGGTGCCAAAAGCGTCGACATCGCGGTCGTATTGAATATAGGAAATCGGCATATAAGGCAAACTGCGTTCACCTGTTGCCGCGTCGGTTTCAGGTAGTTCCCGCCGCGCCGCAACAGGATCTTTAATCAGGAAAGCTGCCTTGTCTTTATAAAGGGCGACACTTTGCTTAATCATATCGCGCAGATCGGAAATTGTTCGAACTTCGTAGAGTGGTACGTTTTTCATAATGCTCCTCTTAATCCGGTTACAGCTAAATGCGGACAAATATGTTTAGGATGATTATAGCGGATGTTGCGGTATTTGAAAACTTAAATGCCATTATCAATGATATCATTGGGCATATCATTGACCTCATTGA
>JAAYNF010000004.1 GCA_012520975.1 Clostridiaceae bacterium
GATGTCGGGAAAAGATAAGCTGGTTGAATCGATCACCGCAATGGACCAGGATTTCTCACAATGGTACACCGATGTGGTCATCAAAGCCGAGTTGATTGATTATTCGGCGGTAAAGGGTTGTATGATCCTGCGGCCTTACGGTTTTGCCATCTGGGAAAATATACAGCGCGTGTTGGACGGCATGTTTAAGGCCACAGGGCACGAGAATGTTGCCATGCCCATGTTTATTCCGGAAAGCCTGTTGCAGAAGGAGAAGGATCACGTCGAGGGTTTTGCGCCGGAGGTTGCCTGGGTCACACATGGCGGCAACGAACTTCTGGCTGAACGGCTTTGCGTCCGACCAACATCGGAAACGCTGTTCTGTGAGCATTATGCCCGAATCATCCAATCTTGGCGCGATCTTCCCAAGCTGTACAATCAGTGGGTTTCGGTTGTCCGCTGGGAAAAAACAACCCGTCCCTTCCTGCGGTCGACGGAATTCTACTGGCAGGAGGGTCATACGGCGCATGCCACGGAGCAGGAGGCTCGTGAAGAGACCTTGCGTATGTTGGATATTTACGCCGCCTTTTATCGCGATACGTTGGCCATCCCGGTGATCAAAGGGCAAAAGACCGAAAAAGAAAAATTCGCCGGTGCTGTGGACACCTATACGGTTGAGGCCATGATGCACGATGGCAAAGCATTGCAATCGGCCACCAGCCATTATTTCGGCGATGGATTCGCCCGAGCCTTTGACATTCAATATACGGACCGGAACAACCAATTACAATATGTTCATCAAACGTCTTGGGGTCTGTCCACCCGCTCCATCGGAGCCATCATCATGGTGCATGGTGATGACAACGGTCTTGTTCTGCCGCCCCGCATTGCGCCGACCCAAGTCATGATCATACCCATTGCCGGCCATAAAGCAGGGGTTTTGGAAAAAACCACGGCTATTGCCGACGAACTGGGGCGGAATTTTCGTGTCAAGATGGATGCCTCGGACAAACAGCCGGGGTGGAAGTTCAGTGAATATGAAATGAAAGGTGTTCCGCTGCGTGTGGAAATCGGCCCACGTGACATTGCCAACAATCAGTGCGTGGCCGTCCGCCGGGATACCGGTGAAAAAACAATTCTCCCGCTGGACAATCTGGCGGATCAGGTCCAAAATCTTTTGGATCAAATCCATGAAAGCATGCTGGCCAAGGCCGAAAAAAGCCTGCAGGAACGCATTTACGATGCCGCCGACTGGGAGACGTTCAGTCGTCTGATCGCCGAGAAACCGGGCTTTGTACGGGCCGTCTGGTGCGGGGATCCGGCTTGCGAGCTTTCCATTAAGGAACAGACCGCCGCGACATCGCGCTGCATCATTGATCGCACCGAAGAAATGTCCGATCAGTGTGTTTACTGCGAGGAGCCGGCGGAGAAGCTGGTTGTCTGGGGAAAAGCCTACTGATCGGAGCCGATCCAATCATAATCAGGTTCAATGTCGAAGGTCCGCCCGGCCAGATAGGCCAGCGGGCCTTTTACAGTGGGTAAAAAAATCAATTGGGTGGCAAAGAGCTGCTGTCCTTTGAGCGCCCCCTTTTTGCCCTTTAAAAGGCGATTATAATGGTTGCGACCGTATTTGCCATCGCCCAGAAGGGGATGCCCTAAATGGGCAAGATGGGCGCGGATCTGGTGGGTTCGGCCGGTCACCAATTCCACTTCCAGTTCGGCGATCTCTCCTTGCATGGGATCACCGGCCGGAAAGGTGCGCAGGACGCGGTAGCGGGTGATGATCGAAAGATCGCCGTCCTGTTTTTCATCATGAATGTAGACATTGCCGCGGGAAGGATCTTTTTCCAGCCAGGCCGTTACTTCCCGAAAAAGCTCGTCATCGGCGGAACGAACCGTTTCGCCTGGGATGGGTGTTCCGCGCACCAAACAGCGGTAGCGCCGCAGCAGCAAACCCTGGCGCATGAGCCTTAGGACAGCCTGGACGATGTTTGCCTGCCGGGCGACCAGAAGAAGTCCTCCGGTCTGCCGGTCGAGGCGATGACAGAGTTCAAGCTGCTCATCCTCCAGATCACGCCGCAGAAGATCAATGAGAAAGGGCTCTTGTTTGCGTCGGCCGCCGGCTTGATGAACGGTTACGCCGGTGCTTTTATTGACCACCAACAGCTTCGTATCGGCGTAGATGATTTGATACGGAGGTGACGCAACCTCCCGGCCGGCATCCTTGGCAACCGATCCGGACAGGACGTCATCCGGCAGGTAGAGGGTCACTCGATCGCCGCTGAAAACCGGTTGGTCTGTTTTGCAACGCACACCGTTTACCCGGACGTCCTTTTTGCGTAGTGCCTTGTACGCCTGCCCCATCTTTAGATGCGGATAGCGGGTAAGGATAACACGAACCAGATTTTTTCCGTCGGATCCGGAATCTACGATGAAATCCTGCATGGCAGCCTCCAGCTCAATGTCCGGTGCAATCTTTTTCTACCAAATCAGCATAACCGAAATCCATTTGTTTGACCACTGCGTTACCGGCTCGAAATGCAGATTTTCTGATCTATTGACCAGATTCAAGACAATGGGCTAAACTGATGGCGTATTTGTTTCTAAGTTTTTCAAAGGAAGGTATCCTTTTGCCTATGGCTAAAAAAATTCTGGTTTTATTTGGCGGCGTCTCGACCGAGTATTTGATCTCTCTGCGCTCGGCGTATAACATTATCAGCGGTCTGCGCCAGGCCGGTTTCCATGTGATCCGGGTGGGTATCGCACCCTCCGGTGAATGGTATCGTTTTGACGGTTCGGATGAAGATATTTTAAACGATAGTTGGCTGGATCAGGCCCGCCGGACCGCGGCCGACAACATTGCCTCCGAGCCGGTCCGTTCGCCGCGGATGCTTGTCGAGTGGCTTTGCGGGTGTACGCCGGATTGCATTTTCCCCGCGGTCCATGGAATCAACTGTGAGGACGGTGCATTGCAGGGCTTGCTGCAGCTGACCGGAATTCCGTATGTGGGCAGCGGCGTCTTGGCGTCGGCGGCCGGAATGAATAAGCTGCATGCCAAGCTGGTCTTTAAACAGGCGCGGATTCCCCAATGTCGATATACTTTTGCCACACGCAACGAAATTCATCGTAATGTCGAAGCCGTTGCCGACCGTGTTGCCCAAAAGATCGGCTATCCGTGTTTTCTCAAACCCAATAATGGAGGATCATCAATCGGCACCTGCCGGGCCGCCGATCGTCGCGCGTTAATTGATGGTCTTCTGGAGGTCGGTCGATTCGACCGGATCGTTCTGATTGAGGAGTTTGTTCAGGCTCGAGAAATCGAGGTGGCGGTCATCGGCAACGACCGACCGCGGACATCTGTTGCCGGCGAGGTATCAACCAGCAGCCAGGTCGAGTATTATGATTACCGAGCCAAATACTTTATGCCCGACGGCGCAACCATAACAATTCCGGCCGAGATCGAACCGGCGGTGGCGGCGCGTGTTCGCCGTCTGGCGCTCAAAGCTTACAAAGCGCTCGGCTGTGCCGGATTGGCCAGAGTTGACTTTTTTCTGGATCGTCAAGATCAGCGTTTGCTGATCAATGAGATCAACACGTTGCCGGGATTTACTCCGATCAGCATTTACCCACAGGCCTTTGCGGCAAGTGGTCTTCCGTTGGATCGGCTGCTGAAAAAATTATGCCGGCTGGCCATAGAGGAACACCGGAATAATTCCCGACAGGAGTTGGTCTGATGTGCGCCGCGAAACGTCCGATCGGTATCTTTGACTCCGGTCTGGGCGGCCTGACCGTATTGAAGGAAATCAACAAGGAGATGCCCGGAGAAAACACGGTGTATTTTGGCGATTCCGGCCGCACGCCCTACGGTAATAAATCACCGGAAACCATCGTCCGCTATACCCGCCAGATTGTTCGTTTTTTGCAAGAGCAACAGGTTAAGCTCATTGTCATTGCCTGCAATACGGTCAGCGCCTGTGCCGCGGATATCGTACGGGACATTGCCGGCGTTCCGGTTGTCGAAGTCATCACCCCCGGTGCCGAGGCCGCGGTTCAAGCCACGAACAACCGGCGCATCGGCGTGATCGGTACTCGCAACACAATAACCAGCGAGGTGTATATTCGGGCCATCCGCGATATTGCCGGCCCGAACATCGCGATTTTCCAACGGGCGTGCCCGATGTTTGTCAGTTTGGCGGAGGAAGGTTGGTGGGACAACAGCATTGCCCGAGCCATAGCCGCCGAATATCTGACGCCGCTGATCGAAAATGACATCGATACCTTACTGTTGGGTTGCACGCACTATCCGTTGCTTGTAGGGGCGATTTCATGGGTAACCGGCCCTGCTATCCGCCTGATTAACGCAGGTCGGCGCGTGGCCGATCAGGTTCGCGCAGCGTTGACCGAACATGACTTAATCAATCCGGCCGAACACCCGCCCTGGTACGGTTTTTACACCAGTGACAGCACCGATCAATTTCAGGAAATGGGCAGCGCTTTTCTAAAAAAGCCCATTGATGACGTCAAACGTGTTAATATAGAATTGTACTGATTGTTGAAAGGAATACCTGCATGGAACCCAACGTGCTCTTGACCATTGAAGGACAACAATGGAGCCAGAATGATCAACCACAGGCCGTCAGGTTGACAACCGAAGGCCGTCTTTTCCGTGAGGAATTAGCCTGGTACATCGTTTACCACGAAAGTCAGGCCACCGGAATGGAAGGAACGCTGACCACGATGCGTGTTGCTGACGACGGAACGGTCTCTCTGATCCGGACCGGGAGTCATGACATGCGTTTGACATTCAAGGCCGGCGACCGCCACATTACACGGATGGAAACACCATACGGTGATTTGGATGTCGAAATTTACACCAGTCTGGTGCAATCAACCATCACCGAAGCCGGCGGTTCGATCCACTTGGGATATACCATCGATCTGAACAAACGCGAACACATGAACACCCGCTTGGATGTCGAAATCAAAAGACGGCATTAATATTGCGTCGGCGATCACTCGTGTTTTTTGCGATACTCAACCGGCGACAGGCCGGTTTTCTTTTTGAACATTTTTGAGAAATACGAAAAGCTTGTGAACCCAACCCTGGATGAAATGAGGCCGACCGGCATATTTGTTTCGGCCAGCAGCGCCGCAGCTTTTTCCATTTTCAGTGTGTTGATGTATTCAATCAAGCTAATACCGGTCTTTTCTCGAAACAAATGGGTGATATGGTCGGGACTCAGGTAAATAAAATCCGACAACTCTTTGCGGGTCAAAGGACGGTCGATATGCGACTGGATATACTGTTTTAGCTTTTCAACAATGGTTAGTTCGGCCGAACTGACCAATTTCGGTTGTTCGTTGTTGATCGCGAGCAAATAATCAACAAAGCGATAAAGATTTTCCAGCGAACGCCTTGCGTCAATGTAAAGAGTCATATAATGGTCGTCCTGAAACAACAAATCGGTCGGCAGATCCCGAAGCTTCAGTGAACTGAAAAAAGAATGGGTCAGACTTTGATGAATAATAAATAATGTGTTTCCATTGATTGACTGACTTGCTTCCAATGAAGCGATATGTTCATCCAGTTCGCGTTGGAACAATTCATGATTGCCATTGGCAAAATGTTCCGGCCAGCGGTCGGCAAACCGGCATTCATCGACAGATCTTGGTTTTACGGCTTTATCCAGCGCATAGACATCCGCATAATGACTAATATTAACTCGCTCAAGATCTTTCAGGGCTTTGTATTGCTTGTGCAATTGATTCAATGGGGTTGGCCGGCCGATATAACAGGCTAATTCTATATTCAGGCTTTTACTGCAAGCATCAACCCATAAACGCGTGTTTTGATAAAAATAATCCAGACCATCTTTCACAAGCGGCGCAGCCGGCAGAATCAGAACAAAGTGTTCGCGATCAATGGCAACCAGATGGCTTTGGTTTTTTCTGCCAAATAGATTTTGTATTTTTTTGATAATGTCAACGACCGTTTTTTCTTCATCCCACATATTAATCAAGGTGGTTTGGGAGATGATCGTGTTAAGCAGGACTAAATAGTCGTGCTCAACATCTGACTTCAAATCCAGAATGTCTATCTCGCGGGCGATTTGCTCGAGCGCATGCTCTTGCTCTGCCAACAATAGCGAATGCCAGAATCGACGAATCAGTGTTTCTTTTTCGCTGGCAATAAAAGTACCGAATTCTTGTAAACGCTGAGTATGTGATTTGTTTTCTAAATGGTGACGAAATTTGATCAAACAGGCTTCCAGATCGGCGTAACGAATCGGTTGCACCAAATAGTCAAAACAATTGAGATGCAGAGCATCTTTGGCGTATTCAAAACTTGCATGCGCGGTCAATAAAACCGCCTCTGTTTCCGGATGGTGCTCTCTTACCCAACGAAGCAGCTCTATGCCGTTTTCCACTGGCATTTCGATATCACACAAGATCAGATCCACCGGCTCTCGGTCTAAAACAAGCCGGGCATCTTGGGCTGAATGGACACCGAAGACTTTGGAAACCCCAAGTTTTTCCCAGTTGATTCCGGACAAAAGGCCTTCAACAACGCTGATCTGATCATCGACGATCAGGATTTTCATTGCGGCTCCCTCGTTTCTGCCTGGTCCAACGGCAGGACGATTTCGGCCTTGGCGCCGCCGGAAGACGCATTGGACAAGTAAATGAAAGCGCGATCGGAATAAATCAACCGCAACCGATTCTTAAGATTGGCGATGCCGATATGTTTGCTTTCGAAGTCTTCCGGCATTTCGCGGTTCATGTGTTCAAGCAATTCCTGCGGATAACCATTGCCATTGTCTGAAATTTGAATGTTGAGCAGAGGGCAGTCCTCACCGGTTGTGTGATAGACAAGAATGGAGATGACCAGCGGCCGATCTTTGACCGGTGCGTATTTTATAGAGTTTTCAACAAAGGTCTGAATGGTCAGAACCGGTATTCGGCAATTGTTAAGTGTGTTGTCGATCGACAGTGAGCACTCAATCGGAAAGGCGCTGCTGGCTTGGCGAATGGCAATGTAGTTTTGCGTATGTATCAATTCCTCACGCAGTTCAACCAACGACGTGCTGCTATGCGCCAGATAATGAATCTGCTCCGAAAGGCGCAGGAGCATATCCTGAATATCAAGATACCGTCGGTTTTCGGCCAGCGCGTAGAGTCCTTTTAATGAATTTTGGAAAAAATGCGGTTCCAATTGCAATTGCAAATAGCGCAAATGATATTGCTGCTGGAGCAACCGTTCTTCATATGATTGAATTTTCAGCGTACGTATTTCATCCATCATGGCATTGAACGTGTCATATACGCCCTGTATTTCTGTTCCTGCCCGATCCTCGACCTTGGATTCAAAACTGCCTTGGCGTATTTTCGTGATGGTGTTTTCCAAGGCGCTCAGCGGTTTAAAGACGGTTCTATTTAATGCTCTCATGACCAAGAAGACCACCAATACCGTCGCCGAAACCAAAACAACCAAGATGATCTGCGGCAAGTGAATGCTTGCGGCAACAGCCTTCTCGGGGATGATGTGTACCAACCGAGTATTGACCGTCGATACCGTGCTGGTCAGAATCAGATAATCGCCATTTCGTTTAAACGAATCGTAGCGGTTTATGGTGTTGGATCGGTTGGAGTCGGGAAGGGGATATCCTTGCTCGTTGTTCAGAGGGAAACCTTCTTCATCAATCAGAAAAATATGTTCTTGGCTAAAACTCGGCTCGGCAAATTTTGTCAGCAGTTCATCCAGCAAAATGACCATGCCGAGATAAATTCCTTGGCGTCCGACCACACGGACCAAAAAGGACCGTTCATCATGTTTTATGACAATCCAGCTGTTTTGTCGCATCAGGGGTAATCGGGACGAAAAATCAGCAAAGAAGTTACGGTAATAAAAACCGTTGCTGAGTCGATCGGTTGATTCGGCACTGAATTGGTATTGTGGTTCTTCACCGGCCAGAACAAACATGATTCCGGGAAACTCGGACCCTTGCATATACGAGCGCAGCGTGGTGTTTAAACGGTATGTGTGATGATAGATTTCGTTGGCATCGTTTGTCCGCGCCACTTGATTAATCAGCGGGTTGGCGGCGTATTGATTGGCCAGCAAGCCGCCTGCCCGATTTAACTCATGGTCGATGCGGTGAGCCACATCATCTGCCAGCACTTGGTACGAATAGGCGACATCCTCGTAAATCTTGCCGATCAATACCTGCAGATAGATAATGCAGAAGATGTTGAGCGGAATCAGGCTGGCAAACAGGCCGAATAGTATGGTCCTGCGGATAGAGTTTTTGCGGATCAATGACATGCTTGATTACCTCAGGGGAATCATAACCTTTTAGTTATAATACATGGAATTGTTAATTATTCCAAATGAAGTGTTGTGTACTCCGCTGAAACAGGACAATAAATGCCTGAATTATTACAGAGTTGACATTCAAGGCTGTGCTAGACTTTGGGCATGGATATCCTACCATAAGTTTTTTTCACGGAAAGGAGAAAATGACATGAAAGGGAAGATGAATACAATCCTTGTTCTGCTATTGGTGTTAAGCATCGCGATCATGGCAGCCGCCTGTGATGGCGGGTCGGGCACAACGGTCGGAACACCGTCGCAAACAACCGCATCAGGTGGCGCAACGACATCTCCGTCCGAGGATGAACCGCCACGCGACCCGCTGACGGTCAAAATGTTGTTGATGACATCGGGCAATAACCCTGCCGAAATGGCGAAGGTCACCGCAGCAGTTAATCAGATTACTGTAGAAAAGCTAAATACAACGGTTGAGTTTACAGAAATTGCCATTGCCGACTTTGTTCAAAAGGTTAATCTGATGCTTTCGACCGGTGAACAGCTGGATCTTTTCCAAGGACTTTTCCTCTACCAGAGTTTCTATGCCAATGGCTACCTGCTGCCCATCGATGATTTTGCCCCATATTATGCCGACATTGCAGATCTGCTGGGTCCTTATTTAGATTGCGGGAAAATCAACAATGTGCAGTATTCTCTGCCGAATCTCAAGGACATCGCAGCCGATACCTGTATTGTTTTCCGCAAGGATCTGATCCATGAGAGCAATATTGATCTCAAAACCATCAAGAACTTTGATCAGCTGGGTGATGCTCTGAGGATATTGAAGCAAAAATATCCGGAAATGACACCGTTAGCCGGCGGCAACCAAGGACCGGCGCTCGGTGTGGCCTTGGTTAATTTTGACGACAACTGCTTTATTGACCCGATGACCGATGACGGGCTCGGGGTCCTGATGAACCCGACCAAGAGTTCTGAAGTCACTAATTATTACGCAACCGATTCTTTTGCCCAAATGGCTCAATTTGCCTGGGATTGGACAAAAGAAGGCATCATTGCTTGGGATCAGCTTAATGGAAGCGCGGAACAGGTCCGTGCCGGAACAGCAATAAGCTATCTTTATGCCTGGGCACCCAAAACCATTGCCGAGGCGTCGGCAAATTCAGGACATGCCATGGAAGCTTGGCGCATACTGCCCGAAGGCAACGCTCTGGCCGGTAACAGCTTCTTTTGGAACTGGTGCGTTAATTCGGATACAAAAGAACCGGAACGGGTTCTGGAGTTGCTTAACCTGATGTTTATCGATGCTGAAATCAACAATCTGTTGGCTTGGGGTATTGAGGGTGAACATTACCAGGTGGTCGACCGTGAAAAAGGCGTGATCGATTTCTTGGAAGGTCACCACACGGGTAACGTTCCTTATTTCCAATGGACAAAATTCAGTCTGCCCAACAATTTCCTCCAGTATGTCCTTAAGGGTGATAATCCGGATGTCTGGAAAGAAACAGACGAGTGGAACAAATCAGCAGATGTGTCTCTTGCAATGGGATTTTCGGTGGATCAGGGCAAAATCGCGACCCAGGTTGCGGTATGCAACAATGTCGTTGAAGAATACCGGAATGCGCTGCTCGGCGGTTTGCTGGATCCTGCAACCGAAATCGAAAAATTCAATGCAGCACTGCAGGCCGGCGGCATCGAAGAAATCATTGCCGAAAAACAAAGTCAACTGGATGCATTTTTAGCCGCGAAAGGTAACTAGGCTGCCTGTATTTCTAATATGTTTTGCAAAAGAGGGGCTCCTGGGCCCGTTCCGGTTGCCATGGCGTCCCTCTTATATTTTCCACAAGCTTGATGAGGTGGTCAATTGAATAAAAAACTAAGATATTTTAAACGTTCAATACCTTTTTATATTATGTTTTTGCCGGCATTTATCTATTTTCTTATCAATAACTACTTACCTATGTTTGGCATAATTATGGCTTTTAAGAACGTGAGCTTCCGGGATGGCATCATCAACAGCCCTTGGGTTGGTCTGACCAATTTTAAGTTTTTGTTTGCTTCCGCCGATGCTTGGCTGATTACCCGCAATACAGTGCTCTATAATGTTGTATTCTTGGTGTTAGGCCAGCTGCTGGGCATTTTCGTCGGCATTTGCTTGAGCGAAGTTCGCAACAAAAAGGCTGCCCGGGTCTATCAGACGCTGATTTTACTTCCGCATCTCATGTCAATGGTCATTGTTAGTTACTTAGCCAATGCTATTCTTAATGAAAATTACGGATTGCTGAACCGTATTTTGGTTGTTTTGGGTGGCGAAGCCATTAACTGGTACGCCGACGCGGCCTATTGGCCTTATATTTTAACCATTATCCGCATATGGGCATCGATCGGTTTTTCCAGTGTCATCTATCTATCGTCCATCGTCGGCATCAACGAGGATTATTATGAGGCGGCCTGTCTGGATGGCGCGAACAAATGGCAGCAAATCCGCCATATTACACTGCCGCTTATCAAACCGACAACCGTCACCCTGATAATTTTGGGAATGGGACAGATGATGCGTTCGGACTTCGGTTTGTTTTACTTGGTTCCGCTCAATACCGGCGCCCTTTTCCGAACAACACAAACCATCGATACCTATGTTTATCGAGCCTTAATGACATTAGGTAATACCGGTATGTCTGCCGCAGCCGGTTTTTACCAGTCAATTGTCGGTTTTCTCTTGATTCTTGGTGCCAACTGGCTGATTCGCAAGCTGAGCCGCGAACTCGCCTTGTTCTGACGGAGGATGATTAAATGATGGTTTACAGCCGATCAGATAAAATTGTGAAGACCTTAGCCAATCTGGTCATGATTGTTCTTTCCGCCGGCGCACTCCTGCCTTTTGTTGTTCTTTTCATGGCGTCAATATCTGATAATGACTTAATTGTCCGACTTGGATATACGATCTGGCCACGTGGTTTCAGCCTCGAGGCATATGCTTATATCTTTGACAATATATCGGTAATCGGCCGAGCTTATCTGATCACTGTTTTTGTGACCATTGTCGGAACATTTGTTAGTCTGTTGGTGACCAACACCGCAGCATATGCCCTTTCACACGACAGGATGCCGCTCAGAAGAGTTCTCATGTTCTACATTGTTTTTACAATGCTGTTTAATGGCGGTTTGGTTCCAACATACTATGTCTATTCACAGATTGTCCAAATCCGCAATACATTGCCCGCACTGATCGTGCCCAACCTGCTGTGCAGTGCATTCAACGTCATTCTGGTGCGCAACTATTACCGTTTTTCCATTCCTTCAACCATCCTTGATTCAGCCCGGATCGACGGGGCGGGTGAGTTTCGTATTTTTCTCCGAATCATGCTGCCTTTATCGTTGCCTATCACAGCCACTGTCGGTCTTTTGACCGCGATCATATATTGGAATGACTGGCAAAATGGTTTGTATTATCTGTCGGGACCGGAATATTTCAGCATTCAGCAGGTATTGCGCGTCATGAGCACCGACCTGATGTTTCTGGCCAACAACTCAACCAATACCGGAGTTACCCGCAATTTGCCTCTTTCCACGATCCGTATGGCTATCGCTGCTATCGGAATTATTCCCTTGCTGCTTGTTTTTCCGTTCTTTGAAAAATATTTTGTTAAAGGCATCACCATTGGCGCTGTCAAAGAATAATCAAGACTGGGGGAAAATAAATGTCTGATCAAAACAAGTTTTTTCTAAAACCCGGTAACTCCGTTCAGGGGGACTCCAATGTCCGCCACCCTGCCGGTGATATCCTTAATATCAAAGGGTTTTATGAGCAGAACTCACACGTTATGCCGGAAAATCTGATCGAATGTACCGGGGTTCTGGCTCACGGTGTTGAGGATGAATGGTGTGAATATGTGCCGGCATCGTACGATGGAACCACGCCGGTGCCGTTGGTGATATCACGGCATGGCGGTGGTCAAAGTGGTTGGGGGCAGTGCTATGCGACGAGCTGGATTTATGTTGCTGAACAACACGGTTTTATCGTTGTTTTCCCAACAACCCGGATGCCCGCGCTTGATGCTTCCGGACCTATGCGGCTGGTGGGCGATCTGGAGCCAAATGCTTTATGTTCTATTTCAATGGTTTGCCACAGAAATCATGGGGCTTTTTATCACAGGACTCGACGGAGTCGTGTGGGCCTCAAAGCAATATGGAGAAATGACGCCTTATATGGCACGAACAATAAAAGAGGTTGTTTTGGCATAAACAAAGATGATTTTATCAGCCTGGGAGGTAAAAAATGAGCAGTCAACAAATGACAACCGCCTGCTTTGCAGAAACGACCGGCGGCGATGTGATGGGTTTTCGTTATGATGGCGTTGATCACTATCTTGGGATTCAATATGGCAGCGCAGAAAGATTTCAACCAGCAACGGCTTTTCGATGGCAGGGGCTTCGTTATTGTATGGTTCAGGGAGAAGTAGCGCCGCAATCGACGCCAAGCGCCGAAAAAAACCCGTTCGACGCCATGAATTACAGCCATGCAGCCGTTGAAAATGAAAAGCTTTGCCTGCAGTTGAATGTCTGGACCCCCAAAACCGATTCAGGCAACCGACCGGTGCTTGTCTGGTTGCATGGGGGTGGTTTTTTCAGTGGCTCGTCCGTAGAATACACTTTTTACGAAGGAAAAAATTTAGCCGGATCCGGTGATGTGGTTTTTGTCAGCATCAATCACAGATTAAATTGCCTAGGTTATCTTGACCTGTCGGCCTACGGCGATCAATACAAATATACCGGGAATCTGGGCATGACCGATCTGATTCTGGCTCTGGAGTGGGTCCGGGATAATATCAACGCTTTTGGCGGGAATCCCGGGAACGTGACGATCATGGGGCAATCAGGTGGCGGCAGCAAGGTCACGACATTGATGGGTATGCCGTCCGCACGCAATTTGTTTCATCGAGCCGCGGCCTTTTCCGGCGGTTCCGATCTTGTCATGCGAACCACCAAGCAGGCCAGAGCAGAAACGGAAACCGTGGTGAAAAATCTTGGTCTAAACGGACAGTCAGACGAAAATATTATTCAACATCTGACCCGGATGCCCTATGCCGATCTGGAAAACGCCGGCCGCCAAGCCAAAATTTTTTATGGTCCGGTTGTTGACGGGGATATTTATCCTGATGGGACGTATGCACTGTCAAAAGACATTTCTTTTCTTTGCGGCAATGTGCTCGGCGAATTCTCCACAAACTTTGGCAACATTGTTTTTTGTTCCTCTCAACAGGCCTATGAAGCCGGCATCATCGCCAACATGGCCAAAGAGCAGGTAATAACCGCCTACGAGGAAAAGTATGGAGATTACGCCGATGATATAATGACGGCTTTTCAAAAGGCGTACCCCGGTCATCCTCTGGCGGAAGGCCTTTTTGTCAACAACCGGTCGGGTTATTTTTCCGGGCGCCGGCTGGCGGAGACCATGGTTGGTTTTGGCGGTACGGCCTACAATTATGTCGCGGCCTATAGTTACCCAATGTTTGGTGGAATTGTTGCGATTCATACAGCAGGGGATATTCCTCTGTGGTTCAATAACACGGAACATATTAAGGCTTGGATTGCCGGTGATGAAAAAACGGCGATTCAGGTGTCCGAAATAATGTCAAAAACGTTGTTGCAATTTGCCCGCACGGGAAATCCGGCTTTACCGGAGCTGGCTTGGGAGGCTTATAACGCTGACAACGAAGCCTGCATGGTCTTTGATCGTAAAAGCATGGTCAGACACAAGCACGATCGCAAACTTGGCGAATTAATCGGCCAGGCTGTGCCGGAGGTTCGATTTGTCCCGCCCGGACGATAACGCAAGTTAACATTGACATCGAAAGGTATGAATATGTTTGGTCAAGCCGGTCCGGAGCAAGCGTATGAGTGTGGCAAAAAAGCGAAACAATCAGTTAAGCTCTGGACACCAACTTTTGTGCTGCTCATTTTTCTTGGCACTTTGACATCGATCGGCTTTAATATGGTATCACCCACATTGACAAAATACGCCGTCGAGCTTGGTGCATCACTGGAGTTGGCTGGTTTTCTCAGCGGAATGTTTTCCATTACGGCGCTCATTGCTCGTCCGCTGAGCGGCGTGATAGCCGATCGTCTGAATAAGAAAAAACTTTTGATTTTCGCAACCATATTAATCGGTCTTGCGGCAGCCGGCTACTCATTTTCCCATACGATTTCGGTGCTGATCGCTTTTCGCATTTTGCATGGTGTTGCATTTGCCATCAGCAGCACGACCACCGTGACCTTGCTGGCAGCAGTGTTACCACGAAAACATCTGGGTGAGGGAATCGGTTATTATGGTATCGGCCATATCTTGGCAACCGCATTTGGCCCGGGTATTGGTTTGGCGATCGGCGAAGGCTTCGGATTACAAACAACCTATCTGGTTTCTGCGCTGCTTTCTTTGTTTGCCGCTGCCGTGATGAGTCGGATAAAATATAGTGAAAAACCTGTTGTTAAGCAGCGACGCAAAATTTTATTGTCCGATCTGCTCTCGTTGAAAATTCTGCATTTTGCACTGATCGGCGGGCTCTTTTCTTTGTTAAACGGTGTGATCAGTTCCTTTATTATTCTGTTGAGTGATGAGCGCCAAATCCAAGGAATCGGCACTGTTTTCGCGCTCAGTGCGGTTGTGCTCTTCTTAATCAGGCCGTTTGCCGGACGCTTAAGTGATCGGCAAAACATCAGTTTAATTCTTATCCCTGCCTTGATTATGTCTGCTGTTGCCGCGTTCATAATTGGCGCAGCAAACTCGTTGTGGCTGATCTTGGTGGCAACAGTTTTGCGGTCGGTTGCTCAAGGGGCTGCGCAACCCAGCCTTCAGACAGCATGTCTGAGAGCTTTACCGGCAAATGAAAGCGGCGTAGCCTCCAGCACCTTCTATCTTGGCGCCGATTTAGGTCAAGGGCTGGGCCCTGTCATCGGTGGAATTATCTCGTCGAGCTGGGGATATGATGTGATGTTTTACTGTTGTGCCGGATTATTTATTCTTGGCTTAGTATTATGGCTCCTTGGTTTGTTACCGGCTCGAATTGCCAAGGCAACATGCGAAAGTTGAGGTTGACCTTTTTAAATTGACCAAACCGGATTTGTCGAGAATAATAAAACGACATCAAGAGATTGCAAAGGAGAACCATAAATGAGAATAGCAGCTGTGATTTTTGATCTGGACGGCGTGATCGTATCAACCGATGAGTTTCATTACTTGGGATGGAAGCGAATGGCGGATGAGGAAGGCATTCCTTTCGACCGGTCGATGAATGAAAGACTTCGCGGCGTCAGCCGGATGGAGAGTCTCGAGATCATCCTTGAGAAGGCCGGCCGCCCTTACACCGACGATGAAAAAAAGGAGCTGGCCGGCCGCAAAAACAATTATTATCGGCAGTTGCTCGAAAACCTATCACCGGCCAATATCCTGCCGGGCGTTATGGGGTTGCTGGATGGCCTGAGACAGGAAGGTGTCCGGATTGCTGTCGGTTCGTCCAGCCGCAATACGCCTGTGATTATAGAAAAAATCGGTTTATTCCACGTCTTCGACGCAATAGCGGATGGAAACGGGATTGTTAACAGCAAACCGGATCCGGAAGTTTTTCTGTTGGCCGCGCAAAAACTAGGTGTTGAGCCGGCCCGTTGTCTGGTGGTAGAAGATGCCGAAGCCGGTGTTATCGCTGCCCGGGCGGCTGGTATGCGGGTTGTTGCTGTGGGCTCCGCCGCCAATTCACCGCAAGCGGATTTCTCTGCCGACGATCTGTCTGAGGTTACGGTTTCAGATCTGGCTGATTATTTTATTTGGGAGCCAATCAAAGGTTGATCTGAAAAAACCATTTTCGCCTGATGAGAAAGGTCCTTGGGATCAAGAACTTGGGCCGATATGTGATATTGACATTCCGGCTTTCGTGGGTGATAATACTATTCGCGTCTGTGGAGGGGAACCATGCTGATTGATATCAAAACCATATCACAAA
>JAAYNF010000141.1 GCA_012520975.1 Clostridiaceae bacterium
CGCTTTGCTGCAGCTGACCCATCAGATTTTTGATCACACTGTAGGCACTGGCATCAATACGCTTTTCCATCTCCGGTACATTGCCGACGGTCCTGATGAATGTCAAAACGTCTTCAATCTGCCAGATCGCATAACTATCAACGATCATGGCCTTTTTGTCCGCCGTCAGAACCTCGGACGAATTCACATTATAGATCATCTGTTTTTCCGTGATGCGGTTGACATCCTGAACAAAGGGAATTTTAAAGTAAAGGCCTGCGTCGGCCCGGATCTGGCGAACGGCTCCGAATTGGGTGATATAAGCGTACTCCCCTTCGTTGACGGTGTAAAAGCTCGACGAGACAACGATGATCAACACCAAGACCACAATTCCGACCAAGACCCACTTTTTCATTTTGCTTTTATCCATTTTTCCTACACCTCCGCTCAGTCCAAGATAGAAGAAGCTTTGCCGACGGCAGACAGATCTTCCAACGGCAACAGCTTATCGACCTCGCCACCATTGTCCAGATAGACGCGGACACCGGGCAGGATGGATTCGATGGCCTCGAGGTACATGCGTTCACGCGTAATGGCAGGAAAATTTTTGTATTCATTGAACATCGATAAGAATCGATTGCGTTCGCCGATCGCCACATTGATTTTGCTTTCTTTTTCGGCTTCGGCGGCTCGCACAATTTTGTCGGCCTCGGCATTGGCGGCCGGCAGCTTGCTGTTGCGATATTCAAGCGCCTGGTTCAAAGCCGTTTCTTTTTCCTGTTTGGCGGTTTCAACATCCCGGAAGGCTTTTGCCACCTCTTCGGTCGGGGGTTCGGAATCGTTGACCTTGACATCGATCACCATCAGACCGATGTCGTTTTTAACCAAAGCTTCCATCAGCATGGCCTTGACATCCGACTGGATTTGGATTTTACCGGTTGTCAGAACATCATCGATCTGTTTGGTGCCGACCACCGAGCGAACCGTGCTTTGCAGCATGTTTTTCAGGACACCGTTCGGATTTTCCGCGGTAAACAGATATTTGACCGGATCACTGATTTTCCATTCAACAAAAAAATCAATGCTGACAATATTCATATCGCCGGTGATCATCATGCTTTCTTCGGGAATGCTGTAATAATTGCCGGCATTGTCGCTGTAATAACCCAGTTCAATCTTTTGAGTCATATTGACCGGCAGCAACGTGACCGACTGGATCGGCCATGGCAATTTGAACTGCAGGCCGGCCTGAGCTGTTTTTGTGTATTTGCCAAAAGTCGTGATCACCGCCTGTTCCGTTTCCTTCACTGTGTAAACACTGCTGCTGACCAACACGATCAGCAGAATAATGATAACAATCGCACCGATCAGGCGAATCGTGCGAACAGAATCCAATTTCATATAAGACCTCCTTGTTCCTGTTCATAAGCAATACCTTTATTATCCTTGATAGCAGGATTTGTGGCAACTATTTTTGTCAGTAACCGGTCTTGAACCGGTCTTGATCAACTATTTGCCGGCTGCTCATGCAGCAGAGCAGGAGGGGGAAACTGGGAAAAGCTGGAGGAGCGCTCAGGAGCACCCTCAGGAGCGCTGTGAAGGAGCGCTGTGAAGAAAATCTTATTTGACAATCATAAAAAGCGATGATAGAATAATCGGGCACACAAGTAGCCTGCTCGTGTGGCGGAACAGGCAGACGCAACGGACTTAAAATCCGTCGGACGAAAATCCATGCCGGTTCAAGTCCGGCCACGAGCACCATAAGTGCATCAAAACGTGCAGGAGTGTGCCAATCGATACCGCGGAGTGGAGCAGCTGGTAGCTTGTCGGGCTCATAACCCGAAGGTCGGAGGTTCGAATCCTCCCTCCGCAACCAA
>JAAYNF010000142.1 GCA_012520975.1 Clostridiaceae bacterium
GGTCTATCTTGGCTTTATAGCTACCATACTGCTCCAGATAGGTTTCAGGCACACCGGCTTCTGTTGCAATTTCGCGGATGGGGCGCAGTTGGCATTCCTGCGCGATTTGAATATCAGTTTTCATGTTTAAGGAACTCCTAACATTTTATTTTTTCACCAAGCAACGTCTATTTCGTGCCTCGATTAAACATCGAGGGAGTCAATAAGCCGCGGACCGATTCGGCGAATTAACAAGGTCAGACCGAGGGCCAGAAGCAAAGGGACAATGCAGAGAATCAAGATGGTCGGCAACAAGGGCAGGGCAAAGGCCACAACCGTAATGATGGCCAGCGCTGCCAGCAAAATGCCAACCAGAATTCCATAAAGAACATTTAGATTCTGCTTGACGGCCTTCTGTTCATTGTCCCATTTTAGTTTTGGCCACAACAGTTCAAAAAGCATACCGGGTATGTTGGTCAGCAGGACGGCACCCGGAATGATTGCGATCAGCAGAGTCAAAAACCAAACAGGCGGGCCAATCAGCAGAATCAGCATCACGACCAGCAAAAATATTCCGATCAGGCTGAGCGCCATGCCCAACAGCAGTTTGGCCCAGATTTGACGATGGTATGACATAGGCAGGATTTTGACAAAATAAAACAACTTGCCCTCCCGGGACAAAGCACTTGAAGACACGCCGTTGGTACCGGAAATGAAGCAGGCCGCGGCAAAGGCTGCGGCCAGCGCGATCGGAACAGTCGGACTGTCAGGAACTAGAGTTGAACGCAACATTGTAAGAAAAGCAACAAACTCAGGGTCCTGTCCGCCCTGCAAAAAAGGTATCAAAACAAAAATCGGCCAGATAAAGTTCATAATGACATTATTCATGAAAAAAATCGGCGTTCGCAACAAAATGCGCAGATCCTTAAGCATATAAGCGGCAAAAGCCGATCCGGAACCGGTAGCCTTAACCATTTCCTCCCGAGCCATTTTTTTGCGCCGGTAACCCGAGGAACCAAGCCCGATGACACCTTTGAAATATAGAACTTTGCTCAAACCTAATGTCAGAGCCAAAATCACAGCCGATATAAAAATCAGCAAAGCGATTTGTCCGACAGCCGCCGGGCCGGCCGACTCGGTCAATGCGCCGACAGCCTGTGTCACGCCGGGGAAAATAATTGTTCCGGTGCCCACCAAACTTCCGACACGTTGTCCAATTCGTTCGGCCAGATCGTCGGCCGGAAGGGCGGTCATCGACCGGCCGCCATAGGTGACCGCAAGGGCCACCAGCAATACCAGAAGACCCGACACCAAGCTGAAACGATCCTTATTACGAGCAAGGGTGGTAAAGCGCATAATCACCATGGACAGAAGAGCCGCCACGCAGATGGGGATGACCGGCAGCATAATCAAAACAATCAGCATGTAAAAATAATACTGGATCCCGGCCGCGCTCCTTACACCAAAAACAACCAACGGAGGCGCAATCAAAATTGTGAGATAGATCAATTCATAGGCCGCAACAACCAGCAATTTAGCCCCGATAATTTGTTCGGCTTTCAGGGGCAAGGGCAAAAGCTTTTCAACATCGCTGGAATAATAAAAGACGCTGATTACATGAAGAATGCCAAAAAAGAAGGCCAGCAGCCAGCCCGAATTGAGAAACAAACCGACGATTAAATGCTGCATGCTTAATGGCAGAAGAGCATCATAAAAATATAATGTTGTGCCTCCGGCCATGACAGCCATGTAACCGGCCAGTATGATCAGCAACAGGATGCTGCCGATCCGGCTCAGTTTTCGCCAGCGGCGGCCGGCGTTATCGGCCAGAATACCCACGCCGTTACCCCGAAAAACCGTCCGGGCCAGTTTCAGCATCGTTTTCATATGTCGTCCGCCTCATCCTCGGTGGTCGCTCCCACAAGATCAAGGAACATCGTTTCCAACGAAGATTCCGAAGAAAAATGATTGCGCATTTCCTGAATGGTTCCACAAAACATAATTCGCCCCTGATCAATGATGGCCAGCCGATCGCAAATTTTTTCCGCGACATCCAGAATATGGGTGGAAAAAAACACCGTTTTGCCGCGATCAGCGTGTTCCCGCATCATTTCTTTGAGGATATAGGACGAACGAGGATCCAATCCGGTCATCGGTTCATCCAAAATCCAGACATCCGGCGCAGGCAGCAAAGCGCCGATAATCATCAGCTTTTGCCGCATGCCGTGAGAGTAGCTCTGGATTCGATCATTTAACACATCCTCCAGGCCGAAGCGCTGAGACAGCAGGCCGATACGGGATACACGCTCTTCAGTCGGAACATGGTAAATGTCCCCGATGAACCGCAGGTATTCAATGGCTTTCAAACGCGGAAAAACATGGGGGTCGTCCGGGACAAAGCCAAAACTGCGTTTGGCGGCCAACGGTTCCTGAACTATGTCATGGCCCCCGACGAGAATGCTGCCTTGATCCGGCGTCAGGATGCCGGTTATCATTTTGATCGTTGTGGTCTTCCCCGCACCATTCGGGCCGAGAAAACCAAAGATTTCCCCGCTTTGAACGGTCAGGGTTATGTTGTCGACCGCTTTGACCGTGCCATCGTAACTCTTGCTGACATCACGTAATGTAATCATTTTTCCTTCACCCTCATGGTAACAACTCAATGGCTGCAACATCGATTTTCGCAGCTCAATTAAACAAAACAGCAAAATCGGCTCAACCCGGGGCACCCCCGCCGGGCCGGCGGTATCAAGATAAAAAGATCGAACCGTGGGTTTTCGCAATCCGATCCGGATTTAGTTTTCGTCGGATTCAAGGCGCCGTCACCCAAAATCGTCACGGCAAATAACGTTGCATGGTTTCCGGATTGACCGCATGAAGCAGAGCATCATCACGGCTGATCAGGTTGCGACGCACCAGAGAAATCAAACTGGCATCCATGGTAATCATGCCCTGAGGGGCATTCATTTGGATAACCCCGTCAATTTGCGGTGTTTTGTTTTCACGAATCATATTCCGGATGGCACTGTTGACCAACATGACTTCAAACGCCGGCCATAATCCGCCGTCCTGAGCCGGAAGGAGTTGCTGCGATACCACGGCCTGCAGAACGGTCGACACCTGGATACGGATTTGCTGCTGCTGCTGTGGTGGAAAAACATCAATAATCCGGTCAATGGTTTTGGCAGCACCGACCGTGTGCAGGGTGGAAAAGACCAAATGACCGGTCTCGGCCGCGGTCAGTGCAATGGAAATGGTTTCGTGATCGCGCATCTCACCGATCAGAATGACGTCAGGAGACTGTCGGAGAGCGGCCCGCAAGGCTCGCTGGTACGAGCGGGTGTCCGAGCCGATTTCGCGCTGATTGACAATGCTCTTTTGATGATAATGCAAATATTCGATCGGATCCTCCAAGGTCAGGATGTGGCAGCGTCGTTCCTGATTGATCTTGTTGATCAGCGCCGCCAAGGTCGTCGATTTACCGCAACCGGTGGGGCCGGTTACTAAAATCAATCCTTTCTGGCACGAAGTCAGATCCATGACCGCATCGGGAATACCCAGTTTTTCCGTGTCCGGCAAACCGGTAAAAACACGTCGGAGCGAGACCGCGCATGACCCACGCTGCTTAAAAACATTAACCCGGAAACGGCCGACTTGGGGAACCGACAGCGAAAAATCAACCTCTCCGTGCTCGATAAAATCCTTTTTGTTTCGATCATCTTGCAGCAATCTGTCGGCAATATCGCGGGTGTCGGCAGGTGTCAGGAGCGCGTAAGAATCCAAAGCCGTAATCGTGTTGTCGATTTTCAACGAAGGTCGCAATCCTACCGTGATAAAAAGATCGGACGCTCCGTGATGAACAACTTCCTGTAGTAATTCTTTCAATAAATCCATGGATTAACCTTCCCAGAGGCCGCCTTTGGAATCGCCATATTCAAACGGCGGTTGCCATTGCCTCCACTCCTCAATCGTTATCGACCGACCTTCCATCGATCTGCCGGTCCGGATGGTCAGTCGAACGGCGATTCCTTGGCCTTGGCCGGTTTGACTCAGCACCAGAGCCGCCAACGAAAGGGCTCCCTGTTCTTCGGTCATCGATTCCAATGACCAATCCGTGATGTTTTGTTGTCCGTCCAGCCACTCGGTCAAAAGAGCTTCGGCCTGATCCGCGTCCAGTCCGGAACAATAACCGTCCAGTGCGGCCAGAAAGTCTACGGCTTGGGCATCCGCCAGATAATACGCCTGGTTCCATTCCGCCCGCTTTTTGGCCAAACGCAGGTCGGCAGCCGAGGCAACAAGGGAAAGAACTCCGAAAAAAATCAGGAGAACCAGCAGCATGATAATCAGCGCCGATGCCATGCCGCGCTTGGATCTAAATCGGGCAGCTGATTTTGTTGTCCGGCGGTTCATGGCCGTGCCTCCGTATCGGTTTTATAGCGATTGGCCTTTAAGTGGTATATCGGCGGCTGATCAATTGAGTCGGCGGCGTTGATCTCAATTTGAATTTGCCAAAGTTGGCCGGCGGACGCGGTTCCTTCAACAGGAGTCAGCTCGGTCAGCGTCACAACAACCCAATATTGCGCCCGATCCGATGGGCAGGGCTGAAAATCCCGGCCAACAGGCACGGTTACCTTGCTGCCGTTTTCGAGATTTTGAGCCGCATCCGCCATCGCCAGTATCGGTATCTCTTCAACCTCTTGGCCGGCACGCCATTGATCGGCCAAATTCGAGGAAAAAGCCACGGCTTGATCCAAAGCCTGCGCTTTTTGGGTTATTTTATCGGCCCGAATAAATATCTTGACGATAAATGTGCTGAACAGAACAAGCAAAGCCACCGCCATGATCAGCTCGGCCAAGGTAAATCCGTCTCGGGATCGTACTTTTTTCATTGACGCACTCCTCCCGCCCGCATGCTGATCTCCCGGCTTTGGCTGATGATGGACCGGTCCGGCTCCTGTCGAAACAAAGTGACGACCAACGACCCGTCGTCTTGAACTCCCAAAGACATCCTGTCGACCGGCGCGATGCGAGAACCCATACTGTCCGTGATTTCAGTGGTTTCATCAACAAAAAGTTCGCAAAGGTATCCATCGCGCACATAGATCCACGTCAGGTAGGTTCCGCCCTCAAAATTCTGTTCGACAACCAAGGCCGGATGGCCCTCAAAGGGATCCGGACGAACCGACCATGCATCCCTGACATCATTTTTTCTGATCTGCACATCAAGGTAGGACAGCGCAATTCGCAAATCGGCTGTTTGCACCTGCTTCGCGGTCATGTTCAGATAGGTACGGCTGCCGGTTCCGGCCAGTGTGAAGACCACCGATGCGACCAAAACCAACAGCATCAACACCAAAACCAACTCGATCAGAGTGTAGCCGCCGCGCCGTTTCATTCTGTCACGCTCCCGGGATCCTGAATCTTGATGATCGGAAAGATATTGGCCGCAACAGGCTCGAAAAGGTAGACATAGCGGTCTTCATTGACAACCAGTCCGTAGTGCTCGACAAGGTAGTCTAGGTTGGGGGGATAGGCTCCTTCCAAGGCATAACACTGCATGACCGTCCGTTCCAGGGCTTGTCTGGCTACCTGCAAACCGGTTTCGTGACTTTTCCGTTGCAGCTGAACCAAACTGGAACCGACCATAAGCAAGACCATCAATGAAATCAGGACAGCGACCACGGTGCTGAGGGTTTTAAATGACAGACGTCGCATCGTACACCCCTTTTTTCAGCCGATTGAAGACATGATTTCGACCAGCGGCAGCATCACCGTTAACAGGATTCCGCCGACGATCAATGACAAAATCAAAACAAGAAGCGGTTCAATCAGGCCGGTCAGGCGGGTCAGACGATTGTCAACCTCATTTTCATACGTACGAGCGATTTTGCCCATGACGGCATCCATCTCACCGGTTCGGTTGCCCAGCGCCAACATGCGCACAAAGAGGCTGGGGAACAAATTTGTCGCTTTCAAGGCGGTAAAAAGATCTTCGCCGTTCCGGATTTCTTCCCGGCAGACGGCAATCCGCTCGCTGACCAAGGTATTTTCCATAACCGCTTCGGTCATCATCAGCGCCGAGTCCAGGTCGATGCCGCTGTTCAGCATATAAGACAAGGAGGTGGAAAAACGCGAGGTGTAGATACGCTGGTAGAGAGGGCCAAGGATCGGCAGTTTGAGTCGGGCGCCGTCCGACAGGCGCCGGCCGATCTTGCTGCGGCGAAACCACAGAACCAATCCCAAGACCACGATTACAATCAACGGAATCAACCAGATTGCATGACGAGCCACAAATGTTGCCAAGGAAAGCAGACCTTGGGAAAAGGGCGGCATGGTTCCGCCAAAGGAGGCAAGAATTTCACTGAAAACCGGTAGAACCCGAACCACCAACAGCACAATAATGGCCAACATCATCAAAAGAAGAATGACCGGATAAACCAAGGTGCTCCGCACTTTTCGCCTCAATTCCGCATCCCGTGCATAATACTCGGCCAAGCTGTGCAAAACATGGTCCAGATTACCGGAGACCTCGCCGACCTTGACCATTTCGATCAGGTATTCCGGAAACGACTGCAACGTCTCCATCGCCTCGGATAATGGAACCATCTTGCGCATTTCGGTGGCCAGAGCCTCAAGGATGCCGGCCTGTCTGGGCAGGTCGGCGCTTTCGGCCAGAAGCTCAATTCCCTCCGGCAAAGGTATGCCGGATTTTTGAATGAGAGCAATCTGTTCACATAACCAGGCCAATTCAACCGATTCCAGCCTGTATTTCTTGCTTTGTGTCATGAGATCCTCCTGACCTACCGGACGAAGGGTTGCCGATGCTGTGAATTTAAATCCAGGTTCCGGTAACGCCCGATGATATTTCTGATGATAATCTATTATACACGTCGCGGCTGTGATTTTCCATGCCTGTCGGCTGTTTCTGCTGCTTCCTGAACTGATATCTTGTCGTCAAACTGATTTTTCGAGTATAATCTGTCCTATGGGTATAAGATCCACAAGGGAAAGTGAGAATGGCGGTTGTTTAAGTTCAGATCACGACAAAAGTTATCCTGCCTGAAGCCGAACCGAAAGATTCAGCGGTCAAGCGCCGGTTCCGGTCTTCTTGTTTTGCTGCTTGCGGCGGCACTTGTTTTGGGCTCTTGTCAGATTATGCCTGTACCGTCTGTTCCGACCCGGCCGGGGTCGGAAAACACGGAAACGACGGCCGCAACCTCGACAGAGCCGGGTACAACACCCTATACGACAACCGATTCCACACCGGAACCATCTCCATCCCAATCCGACTTAACATCGGAACCCACGACACAAGCACCGACCACACCAGAACCATCTCCATCCCAATCCACCTCAACGTCGGAAGCCACCACCGGGCCAATCACACAGAATCCTACTCCGACACCAACGATTGCTCCAACCCGGCCACCGACGCCTACATCGGCTCCAATATCGACGCCTGAACCGACGCTGACACCCAGACCGACATCGACACCCAGACCAACGTCGATACCTTGGCCCACATCAACACCCCGACCGACGTCAACGCCTAAACCGACGCCCACGTCTACACCCAGGCCTACGCCGACGACGGCTCCGACCAAGCCGCCGACAGCCACGCCCGTACCTCCTGCGGATCCGGCTTTCCCCTATAAAAATTATGGCACCTTTTTCCGGGATGACTACGGCACCAACAGCAATATCGTTGCCAGCAGCGATGGCGGCATCCAGTTGGATATCGGCAGCGTCTCTCGCGGTGTCGCCCTGGTCAAGGTTTCCTCCGGCAGCGTTCCTTTGGAAACCAATTGCAAGGTTATCGCAGCCGCCAACGGCGGAAGTTATCAATATGAGATCCTTTATCGGGGAAAATTTCTGGGCATCCCCCTCCAGCTCGGCGAGGGAAATTACAA
>JAAYNF010000143.1 GCA_012520975.1 Clostridiaceae bacterium
CATGAGTGTTGACAGGAATTTGAGAAAAACACGTGTCGGTCTGGTCAGCAGCGACAAAATGGACAAGACGATCGTGGTGGCTGTCACGGCGCATGTCCGTCATCCGCTTTATAAGAAGATTATCAAGCGGACTTTCAAGCTCAAAGCCCACGATGAAAACAATGAATGCAAGGTCGGCGATACTGTCCGAGTAATGGAAACTCGTCCGCTCAGCAAAGACAAACGCTGGCGTCTGGTCGAAATCATAGAAAAGGCCAAATGATGCTGCTGTCGGTTAACGGAAAGGAGAAAAACCGTGATTCAAGTTCAAACAATCCTTAAATCCGCCGACAACACAGGTGCCAAGGAATTGATGTGCATCAAGGTTCTCGGTGGTTCATGGCGAAAATTCGCCAATGTCGGCGATGTCATCGTCTGTTCGGTCAAACAGGCCGCACCGGGTGGCGGTGTCAAAAAAGGCGAGGTCGTCAGGGCGGTTGTGGTTAGAACCAAAAAGGGCGTTCGTCGTCCGGATGGTTCCTATATCAAGTTCGACGAAAATGCCGCCGTCATCATCAAAGAAGATAAAAATCCGCGCGGTACCCGCATCTTCGGGCCCATCGCCAGGGAACTCAGGGATAAGGACTATATGAAAATCCTGTCGCTGGCCCCAGAGGTTTTGTAAGGAGGGACAGGCGGGATGTCAAAAGTACATGTAAAAAAGGATGACAACGTCTACGTATTGACCGGTAAGGATGCCGGTAAAACCGGTAAGGTTCTCCGGGTTCTGCCGGATGTCGGCCGGGTCATTGTGGAAGGCGTCAATATGTCGGTTAAACACACAAAGCCCCGCGGGCGCAACCAGCAAGGAGGCATCATCAATCAGGAGTCTGCGATCGCCAGTTCCAACGTGATGCTGATTTGCAACAAATGCAAGCGCCCCAGCAAAACCGGTTCCAGATACGAGAACAACACGAAGGTTCGTTATTGCAAGGCCTGCAACGAGACCATCGATGTTATCCGTGAGAAGAAGCAGTGATGGCGGCAAGGGGAGGATAGGATAAGATGTCAAGACTGAAAGACAGATATGTAAATGAGGTTGCCCCGGCGCTGCAGAAGAATTTTGGCTACACATCACCGATGCAGACGCCGAAACTGGAAAAAATCGTGCTCAACATGGGTGTTAATGACGTTCGGGAAAATCCGAAAGCCATCGAAAACGCAGCGCGTGACCTGAGCATCATTGCCGGGCAGAAAGCCGTTATTATCAAAGCCAAAAAGTCGGTTTCGGCCTTCAAGCTTCGTGAAGGCATGAACATCGGCTGCAAAGTCACGCTGCGCGGCGAAAAAATGTATGAGTTTCTGGATAAACTGATCAGCATTGCCCTGCCCCGGGTTCGTGACTTTCGTGGTCTCAATCCCAACTCCTTTGATGGATATGGCAATTATGCAATGGGTGCCAAGGAGCAATTGATTTTCCCGGAAATTGATTATGACCAAATCGATAAAATCCGTGGAATGGATATTATCATCGTGACGACGGCCAAAACCGATGAAGAAGCCCGCGAGCTTCTTAAGCAACTCGGCATGCCGTTTGCCAGGTAAGCGGGAGGAACGGAAATGGCGAAAAAATCACTTATTC
>JAAYNF010000144.1 GCA_012520975.1 Clostridiaceae bacterium
GCGGATCTGTCGGTTAAGGCCTTGAGTCAGAATGATGCGAAAGGTCCGGGGACCGGTGGCGGCGACCTGACAAGACCTGGTCACCGTGCCCAGAATGGGCACGCCGGCGGCCATTCCTGCGAGAAAAGCTGTGGTTATTGGACGATCGACCGTGACAACGTATTCTTTTTCGTGCCGGTTGCCGGCTCGCAGGATTTTATTGACGATGCTGCCGTCATTGGTGAGAAAAATCAAGCCTTCGGAATCACGATCGAGTCGGCCCACCGGAAAGATGCGCTTGTCGTGTCCGATAAAATCAATGATATTGTCGCTGCGTTTGGGATCGGTGGTACAGGTGATGCCAACGGGTTTGTTGAGAGCGATATAGACATGATCTTCATCCGGAAAAACCGGTTCACCTTTGACACGAACAATTTGACCGGGTCGGACACGCATGCCGAGAGAGGCGACCTGGTCATCCACAGTGACCAATCCGGACTCAATGAGGCGATCGGCCTCGCGGCGGCTGCAGGCTCCGCTGTCAGCAATATACTTATTGAGTCGGATGGTGGTGCTGTCAGTCACGGGCAGCACACCACAGCGGGTCGTTAATCATGTTTCATGCGTCCTTTCGCGCCTTTTGCTATTATTGTAGCTTTTATCCGTGAAGAGCGTGTGACCGCAACCTGACAAATCAACGACAGGTCAGCCTCCCCTTGCCAGTGTAAAAGTAAATGTTGAGCCTTTGCCAAGCTGACTGGTAACAGTGATGTCTTGTCCCATCTGCCGCAATAGTTCACGGGCAATGGCCAGCCCTAGGCCGGTTCCGGGCTGCTGGTGAGCCTTGTCCGCTTTATAGAAACGATCGAATACCGCATCGACATCAGCGGGATGAATGCCAATTCCGGTATCGGCAACCGAGATGGCGACCGTGTGGTCGTCCCAAACAACTTGGAGGCCGATCGAACCACCGGATGGTGTATATTTGAAGGCATTGTCCAGCAAAATAATCAACACCTGTTCGACCCGATCGAGATTGGCGTGGACAATCGGCAAGGCGGACAGGTTCTCCGGCCATCCCAAGGTGATCTGCTGATCCTCGGCCTGCAGCCGAAAACGATCGCTAATATCTTCCAGCAATGAACCGAGCTCAAAATCACGCAGTTGCATGACCAACGATCCGGCCTGTAGTCGTGACAATTCCAGCATGTCGTTAATCAGGCGCGAAAGGCGGACAATCTCGGCAAGGATAATGCCGTAGTAGCGTTGACGATCATTTTCCGCTTGTACCAGACCATCGCGCATCGGCTCGACCAGCGCGCGGATGGCTGTCAGTGGCGTCCTCAGTTCATGGGAGACATTGGCGACATAATCCCGTCGTGTCTGCTCCAGACGTTCGGCCTCGGTAATGTCGCGAATGAGGGCCACTGCCCCGGCTGCCGGGCCATCCGGCTCACACAGAGGCGACATTTGGACCGCCAGAACTCGGTTGTGACGGCTCAAAGTCTGTTCGGTGTCAATTTTTTGGGTTACCACTTGCATCAAGGGTTCCGACAGTTCCATCAAGGCCGGTTGTTCCGCCAGCCGGCTGCCGGTCGGCGGCAGCGCGTCAAGACCCATCAGGTCGAGAAGCGCCGGATTGGCACTGGTAATTGTGCCGTTGTGATCGATCGCCAACAAACCATCGCTCATTCCGGCGAGAATCTGACGCAGTCGGTTGCGTTCCAAGGTCAAGTCGGCGATGGAAGCCGACAGTTTGTCAGCCAGATCATTCATGATTCCGGCCAACTCGCCGATTTCTCCAACCTGTCCGGCATCCGCCCGGATGCTGAAATCACCGTGGGCGATGGCCAGCGCGACATCACGTGTCTGGCGAAGCGGTCGGATCAGACGAGCGGTTATAAACCAGACGGGGAGCACCATGAGGACCAGGACAATCAAGGAGGAAAAAATAAGCGCAATGTTGATGCTGTGAAAACCGGCATTCATCTCATCCATCGACGAGACAAAAAAGACCGTACCAACCACACTGTCTTGTCTGCCGAAACTGACCCGGATGGGAACACCGATAAAAAACGCCTCACTGCTGCCACCGTCTTTGGGCAGGCGGGCGGTGAACCACAAAGAGTTGAAATCTCCGCTCAGCAACCGATCATTATTTTTTTTGATCTGTTCTAGGATAACCGGTCGGGCTTCGCTCTCGGTTGCGGGCAAAGAAGCATTGCGAACATCACCGGAAAGGCCATCCATGACGAAAATCCAAGCATTGAAAAGTTCTTGCGAGGACAAAAGGATGGAGTCAAAAAAAACATCATCGATCAGGAAACTTGCGGCGGCCCGTGTTGCGACCATCTCGGCTTTGGGTTGCATTTCGCGGGCTTTTATCCGCATAAAGACCGGTCGGGATAAAAAAGAGTAGAGAACAGCGGTCAGCAACGCCCACAGCAGCAAAGCCAAGAGAAGAATGGCCAACACACGGCGAAAAAAAACGCTTTTCCTCATATTAGCGTGAGACCTCAAATTTGTAGCCGACGCCGTAGACTGTGATCAGGGCCCAACTGGCCGACTCGTGGGCTATTTTTTGCCGGATGCGCTTGATGTGTGTGTCGACAGTTCGTGTATCACCAAAATAATCGTAACCCCAGACCTGGGAAAGAATTTGCTCCCGATCCATAACCTGACCCGGATGAGAAGCCAAGAGGTAGAGAATTTCAACTTCTTTGGGCGTGAAAGCTACGGTCTCTCCGGCCACCTTGACATGATAGTTGGCCAAACTGATTTCCAGGCCGTCAAAACGCAGAACACCATCGCGATTCTGCGAGAACTCACCCGTTCGGCGCAGAACCGCTTTGATTCGCGCAACGACTTCACGAGGGCTGAAAGGTTTGACAATGTAGTCGTCGGCTCCGAGCTCCAAGCCAAGAACCCGGTCGATTTCCTCCCCTTTGGCTGTCAGCATGATGATGGGAACCGAACTGGTTCGCCGAATTTCGCGGCAAACTTCGGTTCCGGATAATTTGGGCATCATCAGATCAAGGATGATGAGGTCCGGATGTTGACTTTCGGCCATTTCCAAGGCCTGCTCACCGTCAAAGGCAGAACTGTGCGTGAACTGCTCTGCCGACAGATAGAGTCCCAAGGATTCGTGAACAACCGGATCATCATCGCAGATCAGGATATGGGTCAGATTGGCCACAGAAGACACCTGCCTCTTATTTATTAATCTTAACTTCAATTATAGCAGAAACCACCCTCGGTGGCGGCAAAAGACTGTTTGCAGGAGGCGTTCAATAAGTTATAATCAAATCGCCGACATTGTTTTATCGACTTTGGCCGAACCAATGAGGTTCGGCCTTTTTAACGCAGGGAGTTTTGTATGTTGATGGATAACGCCGTCCTTGTGGTCACACAAGCGCTGATTTTGTTCATATTGATCGGCGTCGGCTTTTTGGTGCGCAAAGTCCGCATGATGGATGACACCGGTCTGCAGCAGATGAATACGCTGCTGCTGGTCATCGTCAATCCTTGCCTCATCATACAATCTTTCCAAAATTCCTTTGATCGCGGATTGATACATGGCATTGTTGTTGCGCTGCTGGCCGCATTGGTCACCCATGGTGTGGGCGCTGTGCTGGCTCGGCTGGTCTTTCGCCGCTTGCCTCAGGCACAGTCCCGTATTCTTCAGTTTTCCACCATATTTTCCAACTGTGCCTTTATGGGCGTTCCGCTTTTAAATGCGCTGTTGGGCAGCGAGGGTGTCCTTTATGGATCGGTTTACATTGCGGTATACAATGCCCTGAGCTGGACTTACGGCGTGATCTTGCTGACCGGCAATCATCGCGAAATGAACATTCGCAAAGCACTGATCAATCCGGGAACCGTGGCCATTTTCATTGCGCTGCCGCTCTTTTTGCTGCAGATTCGGCTACCGGTCGTGCCGTTGACGATCATTGATTATCTGGCAGCTCTGAATGCGCCGTTGGCGATGATCATCATCGGCGCTCAGATGGCGGTCATACCGTTTCTTTCGCTTTTCCGCCACAAAGCTGTTTATATTTCGGCTTTTCTACGACTGTTGCTTATCCCGGGCGTGATGCTTTTTCTGCTGAGTTTTTTTCGGCTGGACCGCACCGTGTTGCTGGCCTGCCTGATCCCGGCTATGGCTCCGACGGGTATCGTGTCAACACTGTTTGCCATACGCTATAAGCAGGATGCGGCTTTGGCCACACGATCGGTGGCCCTGTCAACGCTATTTTCCATTGTGACCATGCCTTTGATGATTGTCTTTGCTGACTGGATCAACCGATTCTGAGGCTCTGACGGCAAAAAAAGCAAAAGACGCGATCCAATCCGGGCACCGTGCGCTGAGGGGATGAGGGGTTGTTGACAAAGAACGGTCGGCATGCGTATAATTGCACATGCCAAAGCAGGAAACCCTCGGCAGAAAGACAAGTTGCGGTCATGGCGGAACTGGCAGACGCGTACGTTTGAGGGGCGTATGGGCGACCGTATGGGTTCAAGTCCCATTGACCGCACCATCTGAAACCCCTGAGACCCTAAGGTCACGGGGGTTTTTGTTTTTTTATGGAACCGGTTTTGCAGTTTCTTTGGCAACGGCTTTGGCAAGACATCGCTTGCGACGGTATTTGTAAAGAATCTGAAACCTCCGGTCCGGTGAACGGGCGTGCAGATCTGCTATAATTAAACCGGACCTGATATTGTAATTATCAATCTGATTTTAAAAAGGTTGGAGGGAGGAGCTGGATATGCTGGTTAAACAGATTTCGGTGTTTCTGGAGAACAAGTCCGGTTCTCTGGCCAAAGTTACCAGAACGCTTTGCGAGAGCGGAATCGATATTCGCGCTTTGTACATTGCCGAGACCACCGATTATGGTGTTTTGCGCATGATCGTTGACCAACCGGAAGGGGCGCAAACCGCCCTATCCCAAAAAGGATTCACGGTCGGTGAGACCGAGGTCATCGCCGTTGCCGTGGCTGATCGGCCCGGCACCCTCAACGCGATTGTGGAAATGCTCGGCACAAATGAAATCTCCATCGAATACCTGTATGCTTTTGTTGGTCGGGCATCGAAAGACGCCATTGTTATTATTCGGGTCGAGGATCCGGACGGCGTCTTGAAGTTGCTCTCCAAATCCGATTTCCGCATCATGCGGGCTCAGGAGGTCTACGGCGTTTGATCTACGGAGATTATCAACATTTTGGCATCGGTCAGGCGGTCTATGATCTGGCCGAACAAGCCATGGGCATCGTCGAACCGGTTTTTGCCACCATCCGTCAAAATCGGGCCAGCAATCAGTTGCGTGTCTTGGCGGCCTTGCAGGCGGCAGAAATTTCCGAAAGCTATTTTGGCGGTACGACCGGCTATGGCTATGACGATCTTGGCCGTGATCGGATCGAGTCGGCCTACGCCTCGGCATTTGGGGCCGAGGCCGCATTGGTTCGAATTCAAATCAGTTCCGGAACCCAAGCCTTGGCACTGTGCCTTTTTGGTCTGCTGCGACCCGGAGATGAACTGTTGTCGGCAACCGGCACCCCCTATGACAGTCTGCTGGAAACAATTGGTGTAATTGATTCTGATTCCGCTGACAGTGGTTCCTTGCGTGATTTTGGGGTTGGCTACCGTCAGGTTGAACTGACATCTGCCGGTCAGCCGGATCCGGATGCCATCCGACAGGCGATTAATGAAAAAACACGGGTTGTCTTGATCCAGAAGTCCCGGGGTTACTCGTTGCGGCAATCCCTGCTGGCATCGGACATCGCCGCCATCGTCCAAACCGTCCGATCTGCCGGTAGCCGGGCGATCGTCCTTGTTGACAACTGTTACGGGGAATTTGTTGAGACCCGGGAACCTTGTATGGTAGGGGCTGACCTTTGCGCCGGATCATTGATTAAAAATCCCGGCGGCGGTCTTTGCCCTTCCGGTGGTTATATCGTCGGCCGTGCCGATTTGGTTCGCAAGGTGGCCGCCAGACTCAGTGCGCCGGGGTTGGACAGTCATGTCGGCCCGTCCCTCGGCCTGAACCGATTGATTGCGCAAGGTTTTTATCTGGCGCCGCATATTGTGGCCGAGAGCCTGAAAGGCGCCGTATTTGCTTCAGCGTTCTTTCGACTGGCCGGATTTCATACCTATCCTGCGCCGGATGCTGCGCGGGGCGATATTGTCCAGTCCATCGAATTGCGATCCCCGGAAAGCCTGATTGCCTTTTGCCAGGCTGTTCAGGCCGCCGCGCCGGTGGACAGTTTTGTCAGTCCCGAGCCTTGGACAATGCCGGGCTATCAAGATCCGGTGATCATGGCCGCCGGAACTTTCATTCAAGGAGCATCCATCGAGCTCTCGGCGGACGGCCCCATGCGTGAGCCGTATCCCGCTTATTTGCAAGGAGGCTTATGCTTTGAAAATGTCCAACTTGCCTGCATGATGGCCATTGAACGGATCGGTGGGGGCACAGCATGAACGGCAGGAAAACAGGTCGCCCAAATCAGAAAAATCAGAGTTCAACGCCGCGTCGATCCAATGTGACCCGCTCGCCGCGCCGATCGTCGAATTCCAACTTTCCGCTTGAGCGACTGATTCGTATCGAAAGACGTAAGGCCAGAAACCGGGCCATTTCATTATCGATTTTTGTCATGGCCATCATGCTGGTCACCATGCTTCTTATTCTTTCGGTCATGCGCCAGGCCAAACCCAGTCCGCGTTTTATCTTTATTCAGACCGGGACCATCAACCAGACCATCGAGGGAACGGCTCTGATCATTCGCGATGAAATCTCCTTTGCATCGCCATCGGGCGGCCTGCTCAAGCCCTTGGCCGCCGAAGGAAGCAGGGTGGCGCGAGGTCAAAAACTGGCCTTTGTCATTCCGGCTGATCGGGAAAGCCAGTTGGCTGATCTGCAAAAATGTGAAGATGACATCGTTCGTCTGCAAACCGAATTAATGAACGTCGGCAAAGGCGCCGGCGCATCGGCAATTTTTGCCGAAAGCGCTTCGGCTTTGTCACCGATCATCAATCTGATCCGCACCGATGTTACCAAGGGCACCCTGACGAATATCAGCGGCTATTCCTCATCCATTGATGTCATTCTTGAGCAACGTGCCGCAAAACTGATGACCATCGATTTCCGGGACGCGCGATTGACGGCGCTTGAAGCCCGAAGAGCCAATTTGGAAAAAAGCCTTGGTCTGGATGCCGGTACTTTGTACTGCCAAAAACCCGGTATTGTCTCTTTCCGGCTGGACGGATTGGAAAGCAGTCTTGGCCCGGAACGGGCGGAAACACTGACCCCGGCAGAATATCGTGAATTGATCTCCGCCGGTTCTTGGCGCCATTTGGCCGCCGGTCCGGTGAACAAAGATCAGCCGGTTCTGCGTATTTCCTCGAGTCTGCGACAATTCTTGGTTTTTTTATTGCCGGATGCTTCGGCCGGGCAGTTTCCGGTTGGAGAAATTCGGACAATCTTTATTCCCGGCGATGCCTTGACCATTGAAAACTGTCGGATTATCCGTTCCGAGGACACCGAAGCCGGAACGTTGCTGGTTTTCCACACCGACCGCCGGATTGAACGACTTGCTGATTTCCGAACTTTAAGAGGTGAGCTGGTGGTGTCGTCGACCACCGGAATGAAGGTGCCGGTGACCGCTCTGTTGAATGTTGACGACCCCAAAAAAGAGGCCGATCTCATGATTGTCAGTGGCGGTTATACACGCAATTGTCGTGTCAGGATCCTTGATCAGGATCGGGAATATGCCATCATCAAAGCCATCGAGACCGAAGAATACCGTCCGGAGGTCTCGACAATTTTGGTGGCCAATCCCGATTCCATCGCTGTAGGAGAATTTATAGGTGACTAGTCAAGATTTTTCGGGCATTCCTCATGAGCAATTGCAGCTTGGTCTTGATACCGTTCGTTTTCGTTTGGCAGAGGCGGCCAGAGCGGCCGGACGCCGACCGGAGGAAATCACACTGATTGGTGTCAGCAAATCTTTTTCTCCGGCCATCGCCGCAGCCGCCCATCGGCTCGGGCTGGCTGATTTAGGAGAAAACCGAGTTCAGGAGCTTTTGAAAAAAATCGATTATTGTCACGAGGAAGGACTAAATCCCAATTGGCATTTGATCGGTACTTTGCAAAGGAACAAAGTCCGTCACATTCTGGGAAAAACCCAATTGATTCATTCTGTCGATACGCGGAGTCTTTTATCGGAAATCAGCAGCAGGAGCCAAAAAGCAGGTTGTGTCACGGATCTATTGCTACAGGTCAATGTAGCCCGAGAAAGCAGTAAACATGGATTTTCAGTGGAGGAGCTTCCTTGGGCCGCCGAACAGGCGCTCCGGCTACCGGGCATCAAACTGCATGGCCTGATGACGATGGCGCCGCTTTTTGCCGATCCGGAGAACACCCGGCCGATTTTTGACCAAGCCCGGCGTTTGTTCCAGCAGCTTCGCGAACAAGTCGGCAAGGACAACCCATTGACCGTGCTCTCCATGGGTATGAGCGTGGATTTTTTGCAGGCGGTGGCTTGCGGCGCGACGCATGTCCGGATCGGAACAGCCATTTTCGGTCAGCGTCTGTAATAAATTTGTGACAAGTGGCGGTTGAGTGTTTCACGACCGTTACATCGCCCTTACGCTTGCCTCCGGCTCATTGCGCCGACCGCCGACCACCCCTATAATGGGGCTTGAATTGAGCGTTGCTCGTGGTAAATGAAGCTTACTGGAGGGATTACGATGGCTGAAATCCTAAATAAACTTTTTAGCCGGCTAGGCAATTTTCATGATGAAATCGATTATGAGGACGATTTTGAACCGACGGAATACGATGATCCGATTGTCGACATGCAGGCCGAAGAGCCGCGTCAACCCGTTTTTCGCAGGGCCCAACCCAATAAGGTTGTTGATTTTAAACCGGCCGGAGGCCAGCAGGTGGTTATCATGCAGCCGGCGGATATTGAAGCTGCACAGCAGGCTTGTGATCACATTCGCTCTGGAAAAACAGTGATTTGCAACATCGAAAAGGTCGACACCAAAGTTGCCCAACGGGTCATTGATTTTATAACCGGCGCCGCTTATGCCTTGGATGGCAAAGTCATGCCGGTTTCCTCGGTGATTTTTGTGGTTGCTCCGCGTAACATCTCGTTGGTGGAAAACGGCATTGTGAATCAGAGCAAGGAATATACTCGTCAGACCGCCATTCCTTATTAAATTGACCATGCAAGAATAATGCTGAAAAGGTCTGCTGTTTCCAGCGAACGGCAGACCTTTGATTGTCATTGCATATGGTATAATATTGCCACTGGCCGCAACGCCACGGATTCTGGCCTCAAAGGTGAGGAGGTACCGGCATGAGCATCATCATCGGATTGGATATCGGAGGCAGCACAACCAAAATTATCGGCCTGAGGCAGGATGGTTTGATTGATCAGGATCTGGTGCGTGCCAGTGATCCGGTTGCGTCTGCCTTTGGCGCACTGGGCAAATTTCTCAGCCACAATCATTTGATTCCGGACGAAATCGAGAAAATCATGGTTACGGGAGTCGGTTCTTCATATCTTCGCGGTGACCTGTTGGGTGTTCGAACCATCAGGACCGAAGAATTTAAAGCCATCGGCTTGGGCGGTCTGTACGTGTCCGATCTCGAAGAAGCCATCGTCGTCAGCTTGGGAACCGGTACGGCCTTCGTCAAGGCATCGCCTGTATGCGTTGAACACCTGATCGGTTCCGGCGTGGGCGGCGGTACATTGCAAGGGCTGGCCGACCGCATGATCCACATCCGGGATATCGATCTTTTTGCCGCGCTGGCCGAACAAGGCGACCTGTCCCGTATTGATCTGAAAATTCGGGATATTACGCAAGATGAAATTCCCGGTTTGCCTCCGGATACAACGGCATCCAATTTTGGCAAAAGGGACGAATCCGCGACTCCGGAAGATATCGCTCTGGGCATTGTGAATTTGGTTTTCCAGTCAGTGGGTACCATTGCGGTTATGGCTGCTCGCGCCCACGAGATCAATACCATTGTTTTTACCGGCAATTTATCCCAATTGGATCAGGGGAAACGTGTCCTGCAGGTTTTTTCCGACCTTTACGATGTCAATGTCATCGTGCCGGAGTTGGCAAAATTTGCCACCGCGATCGGGGCGGCGCTTTCCGGATGCTGAACAATGCAGTGCAGCCCGGATCGACCGCTTCCGGACGGCGAGGTGAACGGGCGTTTGAACTTGACGCCCTGCGCGGACTGGCACTTTTTCTGATGGTTCTGCATCATTTGGCTTTTGATTTGCGCTACTTGTTCGCCAAAGACGTTTTTGCGTTTCAGGAATGCTGGTGGTTTAATCATCTGCTGCGCCCTGTTTTTTTACTGGTCTTTCTTGTTGTGTCGGGAATCTGCTGTTCCTTTTCCCGGAGCAATACGAGAAGGGGTTTGCTTTTGCTGGCGGTGGCCGCGCTGGTTACGGTGCTTAGTCTGGTCGCCGCCGTCTGGTTTGCTTTGCCGCTGGCCATCCTGTTCAATATGCTGCATGTGCTGGCGCTGGGCACCTTGTTTTATGCCGCCTTGACCTGGCGTGAACGTCGGACCGGCCGGGAAAGTCCCGCTGTCGATGTTTTTTTGCTTCTGGCGGCTTCGGTTGTCATTTACCTGTTCGGCTTGCTGCCGGCCTGGGCGGATTCCGGCAGTTACTGGTTGCTTCCCTTTGGTCTGCCGCCTGTTTACGGGATTGACATGGCGGACTATTTGCCGCTTATTCCGTGGGTGGGATTTTTTATGATTGGCGCGGTGATCGGCAGGCGGATTTACAGCGGCTGCACCAGTGCTTTTCCAAATGCTCCGAGCTGGGTGATCACCCTTACCCGGCCGTTGACTTTAGCCGGGCGCAATTCTCTGCTGATTTATGTTTTGCATCAACCTGTTCTATTAGGCATCTTGTTTGCTTTGAGGTTTATCGGTCTGATTTAAAGGAGGCTCCGAGTGCCAATAAAAACTGTTATTTTCGATTTGGATGGTACCTTGCTGGATACGCTTGCCGATCTGGCCGATGCGGTTAATCAGGCTCTGATCGCGGAAAGCCTGCAGCCGCTGCCGACTTCGGATTATCGACTGCTGCTCGGATCGGGGGCCCGTCATTTGGTGGCTCAGGCAGCGGCGAAGTCCGCCGCCAAGCAACCGGAGCAAATATCTGCCGCCCAAACAGATCGTCTTCTAGCAGTATTTAACACCGTATATGCCGAAAATTGGTCCTGTCAAACCGAACCCTACGCCGGAATTGACACCGTGTTGCCGCATCTGCGCGATGCCGGGCTGCAGCTGGCGGTTTTGTCCAACAAATCGGATGTTTTTACCAAACAGATCATAGGGCATTTTTTCCCGGATATTGCTTTTCGGGCGGTTGTTGGCAAACGTGACGGTTGGCCTCTTAAGCCCGATCCGGCCACGACATTTGAAATCCTGAATCTGCTGGATACCGAACCGGTTCAGGCCGCCTTGGTCGGTGATTCCGGTTCGGATATGGAGACAGCGGTTCGCGCCGGCATGCTGCCGGTCGGCGCCGGCTGGGGATTTCGCTCGGCCGAAGAACTTATTGCCGGCGGAGCCCGGAAGCTTGCCGCACAACCCATCGATCTCATTTCCATCTTGACAGGGTGATTTTGCATGAGAGTCGTTCACCGTATTCTTCGTCATCCATCGTGGTATCTTTGGCCCATCCCCGGCCTGTTTGCCTTTGTTGCCCAGCGCCTATTGGCCGTCCGTCCGGCCTTGGTTGAAAATGCGCATACCCGCCATTTGTTTCGTTATCTGTCGGTGCCGATCGGTCGATTGTCTTCAATGGCTCCTTTTTCCATAACGGAATGGCTCGTGCTGATCGGCGTGCCGTTGTTGGCGGCAGGTTTTGTTGTCTGGCTGGTCAGCCTGATTCGAAAACGGGAGAGGCGGGCAGCCCGGATCGGTCGTCTGCTCAAGAGTCTGGCTTGGATTACAAGCAGCCTCTATCTGGTCTTTATGCTCTTGCATGGTTTGAATTATGCCCGAAAACCGGCCGCTGAGATTTTCGATTTACCGGTCCGGGATCGATCGGCGATTGAACTGGCGGAGGCGACAAATTTTCTGACCGTTGCGGCCAGCCAACTGCGAGCCGATTGTCCGGAGGATGACCAAGGTATCTTTGTGCTTGACCGGGGAATCAATGAAACGCTGCGAACCTTGTCTGCGGCTTATGATGCCGCTGCCGTCCAATATCCGGTTTTGGCCGGTCCGGCGATTCGCCCCAAAGGCGTCATGCTGTCCCATGCTTGGTCCTACACCGGCATATCCGGTATGTATTTTCCTTTTCTGGTGGAAGCAAACGTCAATATTGACATGCCCCATTACCAAATCCCTTTTACCGCTTTGCATGAAATTGCGCACACCCGTGGTTTCGCACGGGAAGACGAAGCCAATTTTCTGGCATTTCTCACCGGGATTGCCGATCAGC
>JAAYNF010000145.1 GCA_012520975.1 Clostridiaceae bacterium
GAAGAATTTTTGAGATCTTGGCGATCCGCCCAATCACCCAACGTTATTTTACTCATGAAACGTTCGGGTTGGGCATCATCCGGAACTGCCGAAACAAATTTCATCGACCAGCCATCGGTCAGGCTTGTGATCAGCTTCCCTTTGATCGACGCTCTGACGGCCGACAGAGATTGATGGTCATTGACAGCCGGAAGATCCGGCTCCGAACCCAGCAATACATAGGCCGATCCGTAAGGTGCCAAGGGTAGTTCAACGGTGGTCCCATGCTCATCATTTTCAACAGCCAGATATGAAACTTTACCGGTCCAAGTGTCCAGCCAACGCGCCTTGCGGTCGCGGACCGGCAAACGCACCCGGGCCATTCGGCTGTCCGGCAAACGACTGCGGATCAGGTAGAGATCCAGGTCTCCCAGTTTTTTGTGGATATGCTGGAGCCCCGGCGCATCGGTTTGAATGCCGGGTCGTACCCCGATTTGCTCCATGGCGGTTGCCAGCTCTTTGCGGGCTGTTGGTCTTTGGTTTTGGAGCAAAGACCGTAATTCGTCTGACCGCTCTTTGTGTTTCAGATATCCGGGTACGGTATTGGGAACCAGATCGCAGAATAAAACCGGAAACCCTTGATCGATCAGCTCGCGGATCCGAGTTGCCGCTGTTAAAGTCAGATGGGAAACGGCAGGCAAAATTAAAATTTTCAGACGTGCTTTGCCGACCGATAACGTTCCATCTTCGACCAGAGCCGCCTGCAGAAGACGCTCCTCATTGATATGAATATAGTCATAGCCGGCTTCCATAAGCGCATTGCCCAACCGGCGTGAATCCTCGGCCATGATCTGCCATTCCGTGCGTGGCGGATGCGCCTGAGATACCAAGGCTGATTGAACCGAATCTTCGCGGTCGATGCCATCAAGGACACCTGTGGCCAATTCCTCAGCCCGGCCGGATTCGAATTGATGTTCGAGGTTGCGATCAAACAATGCCACATCAACAATGGTCTGACCGTTTTGCATCAGATACTGACCACGGGCAACCGCCAGATTAACTGTGCGCAGCCACGGCCAAATCGCATCATGACGTGAAATGAACGTGCCAACCAAGCCATGAAAGTGGAACGATCCCGGCCAGGCAGCGTCGGGCTGCTGGTAAGGAAATCCGTGATAAATCATCTGATTGACCCCGCTGACAAACAATCGGTCGCTGGCAACCTTGATTTTCATTGGATTAACTTGATAGTCCTGTCCGCCCCAGACCAAGCTCTCTGCGGTGACAATCGGACGATCGTACAGCAGGCCCGCGGAGCCGGCCAGCTTCATGAAGTCAATGCTGCCTCCGGCGGCCAGCTGCTCGGTTTCCGGAATGTGGGCCAGACCAAAGCTTTGCAAGTTATCCATGGCATGCCCATAGCACTGGACTTTGCTTTTCAGGCCGTGCTTTTCACCCCAGTTTTTCAGGCCAAACAGGAAATTTTCCCGGAAGATATCGGCCACCGTCATCTCGTAATCTCGGCGGATGCGGTCCCCCAGACCATCCGGAAAATCGAAGCAGGGCGTGTAGCCTTTGTCGGAGACGCTATCTCGGCTATCGCGCTCCGGCACAAAAATGACCGGCAAGTACGCGGACAGATCGTAACCTCTCCGACGTTGAAATTCAGCAAGGAAATCATCGCTCCAGAAACATTGCGTATCCAACTCAAAACTGTCCGAGAAGAAACTGCGGAAGGTTTCGCCGGCAAATTCGGAAAAATCGCCTCTGCCGATATAGTGATCAAGCAAACGCTCGATCGCGCCGGCTTTAAAATGATCCAGAACCAAGCTCATCCGGTCCGGATTCTCTTTGGCATCGGTCATAATTTCGGCATAGACCGGCCCGGCATAGATCACGAAAACCTGCCAAC
>JAAYNF010000146.1 GCA_012520975.1 Clostridiaceae bacterium
CGGCCTTGAGAAATAGGCATGAATCGGATCGCCGTTGTCTCCGGTTATGGTGATGATCTCGGACAACATGCCGTCATAGGCATCGGTTTGAAATTGGTTCCACACAGTCAACACCTCACTTTTTATGCTTGTACACACAATCGTCTGGCTGGTTTCATTATAACATGGTAAGCTTTAATCCTCGATTATTATCCTGCCCTCGACATCTCTATCCAAAAGGTGGTGCTTGCCGAGATATTCCTCGACCACATCCAGGCAAGAGGTCGACACGACCCTTGGTTTTTGAATCTCTTCGGCCTCCTTGAAGCTGATACCCAAAAAGTTCTCCAAGTTGCTGAAATGAAAATTTTGCAGTCCGACGGTGAATACGTCTTCATCTTCAATTTCCTTGCCGTTGTAGGTCATGCTCTTGAAGGCTTTCTGACCCTTTGAATACACCAATCTAAGACCTTTCGAAAGTTGGTAAAACTCGGTCTCCCCCGAAAAGGCTTCGTCTCTCAGCATATATTTCATCATTCTTTTAAATTTGCCGCCGTCTATTTTCATCATGTAGATTTCGTCATCGTAGGGGAAGGTTTCCTTCAGATTTCCGTAGTCCACCAAGGTTCCGAGCTTTTCGTTTCTGATGCTCCCGGATCCCAACAGCATGATATCCAGTCCCAGACTCTCGCAAAATATGTCGGCAAACAGATTTCCGAGGGAGGTTTCGGTGTTTCGTTTCGGGTGAGTCAGGATTCGATTGAAACGCGTAACTATGCGAGCATATTTTCTGTCGGTCACCTCTTTGTACTTATCGATAAGAGCCTCCAGCTGCAGGTCTCTCGGACAATGCGCGTCATTTATCGGCACCATTTCCCACTCGTACGAGGCAACGTTGTTTTTATCCGTATCCACAATGATATCGAATCGCCCGATGATATCGGTTCCCGTACCCGCATGAGCGATGAGCACATCGTTTACCAAGGTCGGCTGCTCCAGATAGGTGTGGGAATGTCCGCCGATTATGAGGTCCACACCCCATTCCGGCTGAAGGAGCCTTGCAAGTTCCAGATCCTGCTCGTAGCCTATATGAGTTAAAAGAACCGTAAAGTCAATATCCACCGCCTTGTAGGCGTTACATATGCGGCCGACTTCCTTTGCCGCGTCCGAAGTATCGATAAGAGAACCTATTAAGGGATCCTGCTTGGCTTGGGCAAGCACCTCTTCGGTGATTATACCTATGAAGAGAATCCTCATGCCGTCGATCTCCATGATCTTGTAAGGAGAAAACAGCCTGACGCCGTTGGTCTTGATGTACAGATTTGCGTTGATTATCGGGAACTGGGCACATTTCTCGATAAAAAGAAGATGGGCTATACCATAGTCTATTTCATGGTTGCCAAGGGTGACGATATCCGGTGAAAGGGCGTTCATGATCTCTATTGTGGATATACCCTTGTACTCCGCATCTATGATTGATCCCCTGAACATATCGCCGGCGATAGCATAGATGACATTTTTTTCCTCCTCGCGTACCTTGCTGATGTAGCCGGAAAGCATGGAGACTCCGCCCACCAAACTTTCGTCTATTTGCTCCGCCAAAAAGTCGCCATGCATGTCATTTGAATGTAAAATCGTGAGTTTTTTCATGAACTTCTCCTCCAAAAATCAAAAGCCGACACTCTTTATTTAATCCTCAAAATCATCCTTGAGCCTTTTCTCAAAAAACGGCTCATTCGCTCCTTGTCCCATACTTGGCATCAGATTGACCGCCACATCGTTCCCCGGAGCGATGGAGTCCGGAGTCACATGGCAGTCCAGCGCCAATATTTTTACACCGGCGGCTCGCGCCGCCCTCAGCTCAAGGCCGAATTCCTCATGGGTTTGCCAATTGGGTTCCATATGAGAAACATTTTTCATCTGAATCAAAAACAGGACCATGGCATCATATCCTTGCTCCACGGCGGTCATCAATTCCCGCAGATGTTTAACTCCCCGAATCGTGGGGGCATCGGGAAACAGAGCAACTCCGCCTTGCTCCAAGGTGACCCCTTTGACCTCGATCAGCACGCGGCGCGCTTTCTCCTCCACGCAAAAATCAAAACGTGAGCCGCCAAATCGAAACTCCGGATAAATAGCGGTCAAATTTCGAAACAAACCGCTGTGCGGCAACCATCGGGCCACCACCTTGTTGGGGACTTGAGAATCAATATTGACCAAGCGATCCCCTTTTTGCACAGTGATCAGATCATATTTTGTTTTTCGCTTGTGAGAATCCTGTTCCTGCACCCAAACCCGGACACCCGGTATTAGGAGTTCCTGGCAACGGCCGGTGTTTTTTACATGGCAGATCTCTGTTCGCCCATCCAGTTCGATTTCGGCGACAAAGCGGTTGGGACGATGCAAAAAAATCGCCGGTCGGATGTTTTCATATTTCACAGCGATTTTCCTTTCGATTGTATGCCGATTCCTCCTCTGCAGGGATCCGTTATATTTTGAATGAATATTCCGGTGCGGCGGAGCCGCCAGTCCGGCCTAGTGAGAGCCACCGTTCCGGACTAGCAGAGCCACCTGATTTTAATTACCTAGCTTCCTTCGGATTCAATCCATAACGTTTCCTCATAGA
>JAAYNF010000147.1 GCA_012520975.1 Clostridiaceae bacterium
CCGGTAAACTGAGGCAGCACTATATAAAAATCCTGACGGGTGACCGGGTCACGGTTGAACTATCGCCATACGATTTATCGCGAGGCCGTATCACTTGGCGGGCCAAATGACAGGCCAAATGATTTTGAAACGTGTACTTGATTTTATTTCAAAATCTGTTACACTGTTTTAGCATGCGCTCTCCGGCGTTTGTATTCAATTGCGCCAAAGAAGGGCGTTTGAGGAGGTAGTCTCATGAAGGTCAGACCATCTGTCAAGCCGATCTGCGAGAAATGTAAAGTTATCCGTCGCAGGGGCAAGGTCATGGTCATTTGCCAAGACCCAAAACATAAGCAGAAGCAGGGCTGAGCTTTTGAGCAGGCTGGGCTGGCTCAGCTTGAAGGTGAGAGGAATTGCACGACACCGGGATGCGGCTGCATCTGGCCACTTGGACCGATGTTTTCCCACATTCGTGTTTGAAAATAGATAAAAATATCAACTTGCTCATTAATGGAGGTGCACACTGATGGCACGAATTTCCGGAGTGGATTTGCCAAATGAAAAACGTGTGGAAATTGCGCTTTGCTATATTTACGGCATTGGCAGGACTCTTTCCAATAAAATTCTGGAAACCTGCGAGATTAATCCCGACACCCGGGTCAAAGATCTGACCGACGAGGAGATTTCCAAAATCAGGGATACCCTTGAAACCGGTTATACGATTGAGGGCGATCTGCGCCGCGAAATCGCCATGAATATTAAGCGCCTGACCGAAATAGGATGCTATCGCGGCAGAAGGCACAGAACCGGCCTGCCGGTTCGCGGCCAACGAACCAAAACCAACGCCCGGACCCGTAAAGGGCCCAAGCGCACAATTGCCGGAAAGAAGAGATAAGGAGGAGCAGCATGGCCAAGGCAACAACCAGAAGAACGTCTACAAGACCCAAGCGCAGAGAACGAAAAAACATCGACCGCGGAGCTGCACACATCCACTCGTCTTTCAACAATACAATTGTCACCATTACCGATCCCGCCGGAAATGCGATTTCTTGGGCGAGTTCGGGCGGTATGGGCATGAGAGGCTCTCGTAAAGGCACCCCGTTTGCTGCCCAGATGGCAGCCGAAGCAGCCGCCAAAACCGCGATGGAACACGGTATGCGGACCGTCGAAGTGTTCGTGAAAGGTCCCGGTTCCGGTCGTGAGGCCGCTATTCGCTCTTTACAGGCCGCCGGGCTGGACGTCGTTTTGATCAAGGATGTCACGCCCATTCCGCATAACGGCTGCAGACCGCCGAAAAGAAGAAGAGTCTGATACCGGAGGTGTTCGATCATGGCTAGATATACCGCAGCAGTTTGCCGGCTTTGCCGCAGGGAAGGTGAAAAGCTTTTCCTCAAAGGTCAGCGCTGCTACACAGGAAAATGTTCGATTGTCCGTCGGAGCTTCGCGCCCGGCCAGCATGGCCAAGGCAGAAAGAAGATTTCCGAATACGGCACGCAGCTACGTGAAAAACAAAAAACAAAACGTTTTTACGGCGTTCTGGAATCCCAGTTCCGCAAAACATATGCCACGGCTGAGAACATGAAGGGCAAAACCGGTGAAAACCTGTTGCGCCTGCTTGAATTACGCTTTGACAATGTTGTGTACCGCATGGGTTTGGCCAATTCCCGTTCGGAAGCGCGTCAGCTTGTCACCCATGGACATTTCACGCTCAACGGCAAGAAAGCAGATATTCCTTCAATGACCCTGAAGGCCGGCGATGAAATTGCCGTGCGCGAGTCGTCAAGAAAATCTCCCAAGTTTCAGGATCTCATCAGGCGTCCGGTTCCGGCATGGCTTTCGTTCAATGCAGAAACACTATCCGGCTCTATCGTCCAGATCCCAGACCGTACGGATGTAGACATCGAGGTCAGAGAGACCCTGATTGTCGAGCTGTACTCCAAGTAATTACCGGATTTTACCGGCAGCTTGCTGTTTGTCTGCGCGCGAAGGAGGAAATGTATGATTGAAATTAAAAAGCCTGTGATTGAGTGTCTGGAGAGCAACGAAGAGGGCTCTTACGGCAAATTTGTCATTGAACCCTTGGAGCGAGGCTACGGCATCACGCTGGGGAATGCCTTGAGACGCGTTTTGCTGTCGTCACTTCCGGGCGCTGCGGTTACGGCGATCCGGGCTGACGGTGTCCTCCATGAGTTTTCTACGGTTGACGGTATCATTGAGGACATGACCGAAATCATTCTCAATGTCAAAGGTATTCGTGTCCGGCTCAACGTCGAGGGCCCGAAAACCGTCTATATCAGCACGGAGGAGGGTCACGTCGGTGTTGTAACCGCAGGTGACATCGTCCATGACGATGAGGTCGAGATCATGAATCCCGACCATCCCATCGCAACCCTCAACGGCGATGGACGCCTTTTCATGGAAATGACCATCAATAAAGGTCGCGGGTACAATACCTCTGACCGTAATAAATGGTCTACCCAGACCATCGGCGTTATTCCGATCGACTCGATTTTCACACCGGTTCTCAAAGTCAATTTTGCGGTGGAGAACACCCGTGTCGGTCAGTTTACCGATTACGACAAACTGACCATCGAGGTCTGGACCGATGCCACGGTTGATCCGAGCGAGGCCTTAAGCCTAGGTTCGGGTATTTTATGCGAACATCTAAACTTGTTTATGGCTTTGACCGACTCCGGCACCGGCACAAGCTTCAAGGAGCCTGAGGACGGCAGCAACATAAATCAAGTGTTGGAAACCGTGATCGAAGATCTGGACTTTTCGGTCAGGACATACAATTGTCTCAAACGCGCCGGCATCAACACGATCAGCGACTTGGTCGCCCGTACGGCAGAAGACATGATGAAGGTGCGCAACCTTGGCAAGAAATCTCTTGAAGAGGTTGTTCAGAAACTCGAAGAACTGAACCTGTCACTGGCTAAACTCGAAGATTAACCGCTAGGATTCAGGTTTGATCAATTAGGAGGATAGTAATATGCCTGCACCAAGAAAACTTGGACGCGCGACGGATGTCCGCCGGTCCATTCTCCGGGGGATGGTCACCACCCTTATCGTTGACGGCAGGATTGAGACCACTGTGGCCAGAGCAAAAGAGGTGAGACGCATCGCCGAGAAGCTGATCACGCTGGCCATTCGGGAAAAAGATAATTTCTCCACCCGGGAAATTTTAACATCTGCGGCAAGGCTGGACGCCAAGGGACGTAAAGTTCTCAAATCGGCTACATCTAAAAATGGCCGCGCCTACGACGTTGTCAGCCGGGAAATGAAAACCGCCATGGTTCAGGTTGACGAGCCGTCGCGGCTGGCCGCTCGTCGGAAGATGTTTTTGTGGCTCAATAAAAGCCACACGGCAGATGGTCAAGTCATCAATCCGGTTAATATACTGTTTGACACTGTGGCTCCCAAATACAGTGACCGCACCGGGGGCTATACTCGGATCATCAAGCTTGGCGCACGCCGCGGTGATGCCTCCGAAATGGCAATCCTGGAACTGATCTGATGCCGATGGCTGTGTGTCGGCCGGACACCCTTGCCCGGATTACCCGGTTTTCAGGATGAACAGATTTGCAAGCGGGGATGGGCTACTGCCTGTCCCCGTTTTTCAAAATTCGAGGGCCATGGATAATTTTGCAGAAATAAAAAATGTCAGCTACAGTTATCGTCAAAGCGGCCGGGAACCATTGGTTGCTGTCAATCAGATCAGCTTGGATGTTCCGCGGGGCGGCCATGTGGCAATTTTGGGGAGGAACGGTTCAGGGAAATCTACCTTGGCCCGACTAATCAACGCGCTGGAACAACCCTCGGAAGGCACATTGATTGTTGACGATCTGTCGGCGGCCGTCGAAGAAAACATCTGGGAGATTCGTCGGCGCTGCGGCATGGTCTTTCAAAATCCCGACAACCAAATCATCGGTACCACCGTCGAAGAAGATGTGGCGTTTGGGCCGGAAAACCTCGGCTTCCCGCCGGCAGATATTCGGCGAGCCGTTGACGATGCCTTGGCCTTTGTCGGTCTTGAGGATATGGCGCAAAAAGCACCTCATCTTCTCTCCGGCGGACAGAAGCAAAAACTGGCCATCGCCGGCATTTTGGCCATGCGGCCATCCTGCTTGATCCTCGATGAAGCCACATCCATGCTGGATCCCCTCAGCCGCCAGGAATTCATGGATCTGGTCTGCCGCCTTATTCGCGATGAAGGTTTGACCGTAATCAATATCACCCACAATATGGAAGAGGTTCAGCTGGCCGGCCAGGTGGCAGTCATGAGCAAGGGACAGCTGGCCTCCATCGGAACCCCGGCCGATATTTTTGAACAGGTTGAGCAAATCAAAGCCGAAGGGTTGGATGTTCCGGCCCATAACGAGATTGTTCATGAGCTGGCCAATCGCTTGCAGGTTTCCCTTTTTCCCAAAGAAGCCGCGACCTGGAACGACGCGCTTGCCACCGTACGTCGCCTGATGACAAAGGCCTCTTCTGATGCCGAACTGCGAAAAAGAATCATCTGGGCCGCCGATCTTATCCGTTCGGAACAGACCGCGCGAACGCCGGATAAAAGGTCCGAATCCGAACCGATTATTTCGGTCGAAAACCTGACCTACACGTACGATGCCGACTCGCCGCTGGCAACCGCTGTTTTGCATGATGTCGGTTTTAATGTTCATCGTGGTGAGTTGTTGGGCATCGTCGGTCACAGCGGGTCGGGGAAATCAACCTTGATTCAGCATCTGAACGGACTCCTTCGCGTACAAAAAGGATCGGTTCGTGTGCTTGGCCTCAATGCCTCCAACAATGCCGATATTCGTAAAATACGGCAGAAGGTCGGCCTGCTCTTCCAATATCCGGAGCATCAGTTGTTTGAAGAAACGGTCTTTCGCGACATTGCCTTCGGACCTCGTCGCATGAGTCTGGCAGAGGACGAAGTCAAACGGCGCGTCCTTAAGGCAGCCGAGATCGTCGGTCTTCAAACCGATGACCTCGAACGCTCGCCTTTTGAGTTGTCGGGCGGTCAAAAAAGGCGAGCCGCCATAGCCGGCGTGTTGGCCATGGAGCCGGAAATCCTGATTCTCGATGAACCGGCGGCGGGCCTTGACCCGGCCGGACGTGACGAGATTCTGGGCTATGCCGGTATGCTCCGTGATCTGGGCGTGACCGTTATCTTGGTGTCCCACAGCATGGAAGATATTTCTCGTTTGGCGGATCGTGTTTTGGTGCTGCGACAGGGTTGTGTCCATGCGTTGGGCCGGCCTGCCGACGTTTTTTCCGATGCATCTCGGCTGGCCGAAGCCGGTCTTGCCGTGCCTCGACCGTCGGCTTTTCTTCGTGATTTACAAGATGATCTGGAAGGGCTTGACTGCGATTGTTATTCTCCCGAAGCGGCTGTCGAAGCTTTAATTACCTGTTTTGCTGCCCGGCTCTCGGCGGAAGAATCAAAAAGCTCAGGGGGTGACGGAGATGTTCAATAACATTTCCCTCGGTCGGTATTACCCCGGCCGGTCGACTCTCCATCGCTTGGATCCAAGAACCAAGCTGATTTCCGCGGTCGTCATCATGGTTATCGTGTTCTTGGTTCGCGGCCTCTGGCCCATGCTGGCGGTTGCCCTGTTGACCGGCCTTTTGATCTTTGCCAGCCGTGTCCCGATCAAGATCGTGCTGGCCGGCTTGAGACCGATGCTGCTGATCCTTGTTTTTGCCTTTCTCCTGAATCTTCTTACGGTACCCGGGGGGAAAATTTGGTTGGCCTTGGGCCCTTTGACCGTTACCGAAGCAGGTTTCCTGACCGCCATTCGGATGACCGCCCGTTTGGCGTTTCTGATCATGAACACGACCCTCATGCTGACCTTGACAACCACGCCGATCATGGTGGCCGACGCAACGGAAAACCTGATGGCTCCTCTCAAGAAAATTCGATTTCCCGTCCACGAGATGGCCATGATGATGTCCATAGCCCTGCGCTTTGTTCCCACGCTGCTGGAAGAAACCGACAAAATCATGAAGGCACAGTCCTCTCGGGGCGCCGACTATGACACCGGCGGTTTGATCAGTAAAGCCCGCGGTCTGGTGTCGGTTCTGATTCCTCTCTTTGTCAGCTCATTTAAGCGCGCCGAGGACCTTGCCGTTGCCATGGAGGCTCGTTGCTATCGTGGCGGCGAGGGACGGACCCGCTTAAAGACGCTGGCGTACACACGCTTGGATCTGATATTCTTTGCCGGACTGCTGGTGGCCGGCGCAGTTGTTCTGGTTCTTGAATTCGCCTTGCCGGCTGCCGTATAATGTTGGCGGATCATCACGACAGTCGACGCAACAGAGGTTTGTGCATGGAAACAAAACATGACCGGATCCCGGTGCGGCACGTCGCGCTTTTAACAGAATACGACGGCAGCAATTTTAACGGTTGGCAGGCACAAGCACTCGGGCGCACTGTTCAACAAACTTTGGTCAAAGCTTTGGAGCAATTGACCGGTCAAACCGGCATTACCTTATACGGCAGCAGCCGGACGGATGCCGGAGTTCACGCTCGTGGCCATGTTAGTCATTTCTGCGCCCGGACACGGATCCCCGCCGAAAAATTGCCCTTGGCAATGAACAGTTTGCTGCCGTCGGACGTGGCGGTTCTGGCCGCCGCCGATGTTTCAGAGGATTTTCACGCTCAGTACCGCGCCAAGGGCAAATTGTATAGCTATAAAATCTGGAACCACGCCAGCCGACCGGCTATGGATCGCCTGCGCGTCTGTCACGTTCCGATCAAATTGGACCTCGAAAAGATCCGCCAAGCCATGCCCCTGCTGGTCGGTCGGCGGGATTTTTCTGCCTTTGCGGACACAGGCAGCTGTCCTCGAAATCCTGTTCGTACACTATCCGACATAACACTTGATGCGGACGGACCTCGTCTGATCTTCCGCTTTCAAGGGGATGGATTTTTGTACCACATGATCCGTATTCTGACCGGAACCTTGGTGGCCATCGGTCAGAACAAGCTGACCGGTCAAGACCTGCCTGCCATCATCGCAGCCGGCGACCGGACGCGATCGGGCAAGACCATGCCGCCCCAAGGCCTTTGCCTGGAAAGGGTCTATTATGATCCGCCGTTGTTTGATGATTTCTTTTTTCAAATTCATTCAAAATAGGAGTGAGAGACAATGAGTAAGAGCTGGAAAGACCATTCCAACCTGTCCATGCTGACAGATTTTTATGAGCTGACCATGTCAAAAGGATATTTTGACCATGGGATGAAAGATACCATTGCTTATTTCGATCTGTTTTTTCGGACGGTTCCACAAGGCGGCGGTTTTGCGATCACGGCCGGTTTGGATCAAATGATCGATTATCTTCTTGCATTGCGCTTTGACGACGAGGATCTGGCATACTTGAGAAATCTTAAGATATTCTCCGAATCGTTTCTCGAATATCTGCGGACCTTCAAGTTTTCCTGTGATATCTGGGCCATTCCCGAGGGAACGCCGATTTTCCCCAATGAGCCGATCGTCAAGGTCCGAGGCCCGATCATTCAGGCGCAACTCATTGAAACGGCTCTGCTGAGCACCATCAATCACCAAAGCCTCATTGCCACCAAGACATCGCGTATCGTCCGATCCGCCAAGGGGCGGCCGGTATTGGAATTTGGCGCCCGGCGCGCTCAAGGGTATGATGCCGCTGTGTATGGAGCCCGGGCGGCTTATATTGCCGGTGTTGCCGGCACTTCCAACACCATGGCCGGCCAGCTTTTTGATATCCCTGCGCTGGGTACGATGGCGCACAGCTGGGTGCAGGCTTTTCCGAGCGAATATGAGGCCTTTGCAGCCTATGCCCGATCTTTCCCCGGTTCGGCGGTTCTGCTTGTTGATACTTATAATGTGCTTAAATCCGGCGTGCCCAACGCCATTCGCACCGCTCATGAGGTGCTGGAACCCATGGGTGAACGGCTGCGCGGCATTCGGATTGATAGCGGTGACCTTGCTTACCTGACTCAGAAGTCCCGGGATATGCTGGATGCTGCCGGCCTCAAAGATTGTCGCATTACGGTCAGCAATGCTTTGGATGAATACATCATTCGGGATCTCATCCAGCAAGGCGCGGCTGTCGATTCTTTCGGAGTTGGCGAACGGCTGATCACCTCCAAGGCGGAGCCTGTTTTCAGTGGGGTTTATAAGCTGGCGGCCATCGAGCAAAATGGGCGGATTCAGCCGTGCATGAAATTTTCCGAGAATGCGACCAAAATAACCAATCCTGGCAACAAAGAAGTCTGGCGCTTTTTTGACCGTTCAACCGGCAAGGCCATGGCCGATCTGATCGCGTTGGCCGGTGAAGAAATTGACGATTCGCTGCCCTATGAAATTTTTGATCCGCTGCACACCTGGAAACGAAAAACCCTGACCAATTTCACGGTCCGCAAGCTTTTGGAGCCGATTTTTATTGCCGGCGAACTGGTGTACGAACGCGCTTCAATCGAGACCTGTCGACAGCGCTGCGCCCAAGAGCTGGATCGATTGTGGGATTCTCTCAAGCGGTTTGAAAACCCGCAATCCTATTACGTCGATCTGTCTCAGAAACTATGGGATATCCGAGACCGGCTGCTGCATAGTAATCCGGATTTGATTTGATGCCGGAAGACAGAGGAGAAAAGAAAAAACATCATGACAACCAAAGCGACAATTGACCGATCAGATCATCCGATCCATCGTTATTGAAAAACCGAAAAACCGAAATTCGGACCTGTTTTCTTTAGACGCCTTTTTAGACGGCTTGTACAAAAACATGCTTGCAACGCCTATTTTTCTGTGATAACATGAGCGAGGTCATACTCTTGAATGAATCATGTGCTGTTGAGTGTCATCAGGATCACCGATCTTCATTTCAGAACGTGCCCGAAAAAATTTTAAGGAGGCATTAATATATGCCGGACAAGATCATCATATGCAAGGATTGTGGATCGGAGTTCGCTTTTACCGAAGGCGAACAGGAATTCTACAAAGAAAAGGGTTTTGAAAACGAACCATTGCGTTGCCCCGATTGCCGCCGGGCCAGAAAGCAACAGCGCAACAACAACCGTTATAACAATAGCAATTGGTAACAGCTTCATTTTTTCTCGATGAAGTCAAGGAAGGCTGCCGATCGGCAGCCTTCTTTTTTACTTGACAGTCGATGATGACGAAACCGCCGTCTCATCAATCGGTCATCTTGATACCCGTCAGGGCGGTTAGTTTTCCCGGAAGCGCTTGAAAAGCTTGGAGCGCAGCAGGTAAAGATTCAAGATCAAGGCGTAGGCCGAACTGGCGGCCAAAGTTACATACAAGAGCAGATCCGATTGCGGCGCCAGGCCGATCAGCAACAACATCGGCGCGCCGACAATAATGGCTACCGAGCTACCAACGACCAGATTGTTGGCTGCCGGCGTCTTAAACGAAGGGTCGATCTCGCGCAGCAACATGATACCGGTGCTGATGGTGCCGGTCATCATGCCGTACATGGCCAACATGCCCTCTAAGTCATAATCCGGATATAACACCTTGGCCATCCGACGAATGTAGAACAAGGTGACAAAACCTCCCAAAGTGGACATAAGCAGGAAGGGAATCCACAGTCCTGCCAGATCGCCGATATCGATGGCGCAGATGCTGGCAAAGACCATGATGTCAAAAGCCGAACCGGAAATCCGGTTGAGCAGGTAATTATTGGTGTATTGACGATTCATGATCTTGCGACGCCTGAGAAATCCCATGATCGCTCGCATAACCAAAGCAAGGGATGAGCCAATCAGGAAGTTAAAACCCCAGATCAGCGGGATCAGCGTTTTGCCCAGTCCCGGTTTGCCGGACAGGACGGTTGTCAAAACCGAGGACAACCCATATGTAGCCAGATAAACCAGCAGAATAAAGGCCAGCTGGATGGTGAATTTGTCAACCGCCTCTGTCAAAGGAATTTCACCCGATTCAAAAAAGGGTTCTTGGATATGATCAATTTTGGCCGCATCCACTTTTTCGGTTGTCTGCCGGCGGCGGCGGGCAACGATATTTAGATAAATAATACCGCCGATACAAGCCCAAAGTGTTCCCATTGTTGCGATCGCCAGACCAAAGGTGGCACCTCCGGCAAAACCATAGGCCTGCTCATAAGTATTGCCGACATTAAAAGCCTGCCCCGGACCTTGGCCATAGCCCATCGGCAGGATGACACCGGCGGCTTTAAAGATGTCGGGCATGATGGTCAGGCTTAAAACCACCGTGATGATCAGACCGAGGACGCATTGGATCAAATAATTACTGACAATAAATACGCCGCTGTTAACACCGTCCCGGAACAGTTTCTTGCTGGTCTCACGCTCGCTGCGCGTCGGTTTGCGCAAACTGATCGCGATGAATCCGATTGCGGTCATGTGATAAGTCACGGCCTCCAAGAAGGTTTTGTCAAAAGGTACCCAACCCATCTGCCGGACAAACAAACCCAAAAAACCGGCGATAACTGCGGTTGGCAGCAGTGAAACCCGAAGCAAAGGGATTTTCCTGCGCAGCAGGTTGCCAAAAAGCACCAGCGCCGCCAATAGACCAAATTGCACGATTATGAACCAGAGCGATAAATTAGAGCCCGAAAAATCCATATGTTTCTCCTTTTTGCTTTTGTTGCAGCAACGTATTTAGAACGACATATTTATAAGCAGAACGAGGTCGCCGTGAGCGCAATTCAAAGACGCCGCCGTCGGTGAGGGAGAATTGCAAAACCTGAGGGCCGTGCACGATCAGCCGATCCAACCGGGCAAGCGAGAAAATCCGGACGCCATGGCGCTTCCCCGTAAACTCCAAGCGGTCGGTATACATGGCGATTTTGCCTTGGTCAAGTCGAATGGAGCGGGCGGCTCGCTCACAGTTGTAAAGCACTTCCTCCTGATCCTGAAATATGGGCGTCTGACCGGTCAGGTCCAGACGTTCGGGTTGATCGAGCATGGTGATGAGCATCTGTTGTTGCCAATGGTTCCATTTACCGACATGATCCGGAAAAGCTCCGTCGGTCTGCCGCTCGCGCGACCAGGCATCGATGGGCTCGAAAAAGCCGTAGACATTGATCCGTACCTGCATGCCACAGACACAGGAAAACAGATCATCGTCACTATACATGGTACTGAGGCCCAAGCACTTCGGACAGATAAACAACACACGTTCAAGGTGCTCGGCTAGGCGTTTGCCTTTGAAAGGAACGGCCTTTTCGTGCTGATCCGCAAAAGCGTCGACGGCAATTCCCTCCTGAATAATCTGATTGATCTGCAAAGGTGTCATGGCTGCCAGCTCGTCGGCAGTCAGAACGCGGGACAACTCGTAGTCAATGGCACCCCGACGCCCGTGTCGGCTCCAGCGAGGCGATGTCAGATATCCCCCATGGATTTTGTATAACAGAAGAGGCACCTTAAGCTGGCGCACCAGCTTGCCGGTGGCAGACGGGATCCGTCCGGTCTGGCCGTCGAAACAACGGTTGCCCTCCGGAAAAAGCCCAACCAAACCACCGTCCGCAATGACTTTGTTGATGGTACGGATGGTGCGCAGATCAATTCTTGACTTAACAATCGGAATTGGCGCAACCAGAAAGCGAATAATCGAACTGATTACGCCAAGCCGGAAGATATGATCGCTGGCCACAAAGAAAATGGGCCGCTTGAAGCCGGTGGCAAGGAAAAACGGATCTAAATCGGTGACATGATTGGCCATGATGAGCGCCGGCTGATCCGGCGGGTGCCCGGCATCCGGAACGGGGCGCGCACCTTTGGCCAAACGATTATAGAGGCGAAAGAAAGGACGAAGAAATGAGAACACTAAATGATAACGCTTTTTTATCATGACGAAACTTATCCTCAAAACATCAGTGCTCTCGGTCGATCGGTTATTTTATAGACAGTATACCTGAAATGAGTAGAATGAGATAGTGTGATTTTTGTTTTGCGGTGTGGTAACCTGAAAAGACCAAACAAGAGGGAAAATATGAAACTAAAAATATTACAGATACTAAAAAACAAACAAGGATATGCATCAGGCGAACAGATCAGCCGCCAGCTTGGCGTAACCCGGACAGCCGTCTGGAAAACCGTCAACAGCCTGCGCAAAGAAGGGTATCCGATCGACGCGGTGCCCAATCGCGGATATCGACTGGTCGGCGAACCCGATATCCTGTCGACGGCGGAAATCCGGATTCACTTGCAACGGGCAGGCCTTGACCGGTTTGTGGGCACAGTTGCTTTCAAGCAGAAAACCGATTCAACCAATCAGATGGCCCGATTTGCCGATGGACAGCAACCGAATCAAGTTGGCCTGTTTGTGGCCGAGCAACAAACAGCCGGCCGCGGCCGGCGCGGTCGAAACTGGCATTCCGATCATAAGGAAGGCCTTTGGTTTTCCCTGCTCATTCGTCCGAAACAAATGTCGGCCGAACACTTTAGCTGCATGACGCTTTTTGCCGGTCTGTGCGTCGCGGAAGCGCTCAATGATCTTGGAATCAACACCGGCATTAAATGGCCCAATGACCTGATCGCCATCGCCAGCGGTCGCAAGCTGGGTGGCATCTTGACCGAAATGATTCTCGAAGATTCCGATGTCCGGTCGCTGATTGTCGGAATTGGCATCAATGTCGCGGCAAAAAAATTCCCGGAGGATTTGACCAATCTGGCCACTTCGATTTTTCTCGAATCCGGCAATCATTTCACGCGTGCCGAGGTTTTGATTACAATATTGCATCGGTTTGCCGAGCGCTTCCCGGCTTATGGCGATTTTCGCTGGCTGGCGGACTATCGATCCAATTGTTTGACACTGGGTCGAGAAATCAAGGTCTCCCCTGCTTTTGGCACCCCTTGGACCGGTCGAGCCATCCATCTGAATGACGACGGCGAGCTTCTGGTTGAGGACGCAAACGGGGTTCGCCATGTTGTCCGATCCGGTGAGGTATCGATTCGCGGTTTGCCTGGCTGCAAAATGTAAACTAAAAAATAATTGCGGTTGACAATTAACAGCTCTTTCTTTATACTGGGCGTCGATAAAATCGGAGGCTGTTGATGAAGCTCACAATTCACGATATGATTTTAATCTCGTTATTTACCGTGCTGACCATCATAGGCGGCAAGATCAGTTTGACGATCTTGACCATACCTTTTACATTACAGTCCTTGGTCGGCACATTGTCCGGCATCCTGCTCGGCGCCAAGCGAGGGATGCTCTCCCAAGCGCTCTATATCGCATTGGGCTTAATGGGTCTACCGGTTTTTGCCGCAGGTGGCGGTATTGCCTATGTTTTGCAGCCAAGCTTTGGTTTCTTGATCGGTATGTTGCTGGCGGCCGGATTGGTGGGCGGACTCTGCGACCGCATCGACCCAACACGGCTTTTGCTGAAAATCCGACAGGCGGTACCGATCAATCTGATAGGTCAAATCATCGTTTATCTGATCGGTGTGACGTATTTATATTTATTACAAAACCTGATCATCGGTCAATCCTTGCCCTTATCCCGAGCCATCGCGATCGGCGCACTGCCTTTTCTGATTATTGACAGTCTGAAAAGCTTGTTGGCTGCTATTATCGGCCCGCGTTTGCGCCGGGCGACACGACGATATTTACAGCAACCCGGCTGACATTTCCATATCGAACACACACACTACACGGTCACATGAAAAGAGCTGCTCTCCTTTTCCGGTGAACAGCCCTCGCGTTCCAAACGAATAATAATCAGATTTTGCCGTCTTTTTTAGCCATATAGGCCAGCAACTCAACGGTACGGTTGGAATAACCCCACTCGTTATCGTACCAGGAAACGATCTTGAAGAAGCGTTTTTCTCCCGGAAGGTTGTTCTGCAAAGTAGCCAGACTGTCATAAACCGAAGAGCGCTGGTCGTGGATAAAATCGGTGGATACCAGCTCTTCATCCGTATAACCCAAGATGTCTTTCAAATAGGTTCGCGAAGCCTCTTTCAGCTTGGCATCTATCTCCTCAATTGAGGTATCCCGGGAGGCGGTGAAGGTCAGATCGACGACCGAGACGGTCGGCGTAGGTACGCGGAAGGACATACCGGTCATTTTACCTTGAACCTGAGGCAGAACCTGGCCAACGGCTTTTGCGGCTCCGGTTGTCGAAGGGATAATGTTGATCGCCGCCGCGCGACCGCCACGCCAGTCTTTTTTCGATGGCCCGTCAACGGTCTTTTGTGTAGCGGTGTAGGCATGGATGGTGGTCATCAAGCCCCGCTCAATGCCGATTCCTTCTTTGAGCAAAACATGAACCAGCGGCGCAAGGCAGTTGGTCGTGCAAGAAGCATTTGAAACGATATGATGCTCAGCAGGAAGATACTCGTTTTCATTGACACCCATGACGATGGTTTTAACCTCGCCCTTTCCCGGAGCGGAAATAATGACTTTTTTGGCACCGGCTTCCAAATGCCCTTTGGCTTTTTCCGAATCGGTAAAGAGACCGGTGGACTCAATAACATATTCGACGCCCAGCGCGTCCCAAGGCAACTCAGCCGGCGAACGAGCCGCCATCACGCAGCGAACTTTGTTACCATTGACGACGATAACATCATTTTCAGCTACATCCGGGCTGCTCTTTTCGGTTTTGATCTCGTGCTTGAACTTACCTTGAACAGAATCATATTTCAGCTGATAAGCAAAATAATCTGCATCGGTCGAAACATCGACAACCGCGACAACATCAAGTTCACTACCGAGCAATCCCTGGTCACAGATCGCCTGAAAAACCATACGGCCGATCCGGCCAAATCCATTGATTCCTACCTTAACTGCCATGTAATCAGTCCTCCTGAAAAATTAACCCTATAACGGGCTTTAAAATCTGCATCATTGCAATTCTAGCGGAAAACGCAATTGATTTCAATAAAAAAGATTCTTCTGGACAAAATAACCGGGGAAAAAGCGTTCTTTTTAAAACCAAACAGAAAATAAAATCAATTAGCTGCTCCTTTTGTCGAAAATTGCCGGGTAAAAACAGATTCAGATCAAAAAGACCGTGGCATAATGACCACGAGAAAAGATACAGGGTGATGCCATGCTTAAAACCTATCGGTTCCGTATTTACCCCACAGCCGAGCAGATCAAGCAGCTTGAGCAACATTTCCGAGAGACCAGAATGATTTACAATCGATTGGTAGAAAGATCAAATACGGAGCAACCATTCAAACGTGAATCAAGTACGTCGGTGATCAAAGAACTTCGCCAAGATCATCTGTTTTTGCAGAACACCCCATCGGTATCATATAAGCATGTGCTGAACAATTTTCACCGAGCGCACCAACGATGTATACTTCTGAATCGCAAATTGAAATACAAGAGCGCCCACGGTCGTGCAAGTTTCAGCTTGATCAATCGAGATCAGGCCATCTTGGTTGATAACAAGGCCGTATCGATAAAAGGAATCGGCCGTTTGCGAGCCAAGATGACAAGGTTGATAAAGGGAAACATCCTTCTTGCCACAATCGTTAAGACCGGATCGGAACGCTATTATATGAGCATTCTGACCAAGCAACCGGAAAACAAAGTTGTGCCCTTGCTCCAAAAAGAAAAACTTCGCTGCATCGGTCTTGATATGGGAATTACACACTTTCTGGTCCGCTCAGATGGTCAGCGGATCGAAAACCCTCGCTACTACCAGCAAAACCTACAGCGCTTGCGTCGTCTGCAAAAGGATCTGGCAAGAAAACAACGGGGCAGCGCCAATTACAGAAAACAACAAATCAAAATAGCACGTTTCCACGAAAGCCTCGTTAATCGCCGCAACGCCTTTTTGCATCGGGAATCATCAAAGATTGTTCAAGAGAATGATATCATCGTCGTTGAAAAATTAGGCATCCAAGATCTCCTTGGCGACAGAAGGCTTTCCCTGCAAATCAGTGATGCCTCTTGGTACCGATTTCTGGAAATGTTAGCCTATAAATCGCAATGGTACGGCAAACGGATGATTCAGATCGATCGCTACGCTCCCACGACCAGAACCTGCTGCAGATGCCGTTCCCTGACAGCAAAATTGCCTCTTCAGACCCGAGAATGGCACTGTCCCCAGTGTGATACCTTTCACGACCGAGACATCAACGCCGCCATCAACATCATGATCGAAGGAGCCAAAATTTACATGAAGGAACATCCCCAAATACAACAAAAGCTAATCCCGGTCCTATCCGATCGGCGCTGATAAAGCCTACCGCATATCTTGCGGAAAGTTACGCCTGCGGAGATGTCGTTACAGCATCGCAGAAACAGGAATGGTCGCACGCCTTGCCACTATGCAGTTTATCAACTCTTAATAGGCTACCCGCAATTGACTTTAAATAACTTAGGTGATAACATTTCACTTGCTACGGAGAGATGGCTGAGCTGGTCGAAGGCGCACGACTGGAAATCGTGTGATGGCTAATACCCATCCGTGGGTTCAAATCCCACTCTCTCCGCCA